>NZ_LVWH01000164.1:0-74839 GCF_001909045.1 Paenibacillus sp. P3E
GTATATAACAACCCCCTGCTTAACTGTAAAATAAACTTAATTTTATACATTCTGATGCCTTACTTTACCGAAAAGAAACAAACTGCCAAAGGGAGATGATAAATCACTAGAATTTAGGTTTACACATTGATGGAATTACCTTCTTACAGTAATTTACATGTTATGTTCTCTAACGCAATCAAGGCTTGTATATTTTCCCTGGAGATATATCCAAGTTTTTCTGATTAAATATTTCCATTATAAGGATACCCACGTCACATTTCACATCATCAAAAACGGTTTCATCTCAAGACTTCATAAATTTTATGTGGATTTTACATTTTACCGGTGGTAAAATCTTCTTAATATTTTTCCTACTAATCTAGACGGAAATAAAAGGGATCAATAGAAAAGGAGAATCCGCACTGACTGTCTGAAGCAGGAGAGATGTGAGCCAGAATTAACAACATAACTTGGAGGGGATTACATTTGGAGTGGACAAAACTACCTCGTAAGCTGTCTGTACTAGCCTTATCACTGGGCGTGACAGCCGGTATGATTCCGGGTGCGGCTTTCGCCGCCAGCAGCTTGCAGACGTCATCACTTAGCAATCATCTAACATCTTTGATTCAACCAAATCCGACTATTATTTCTCCACAGATCAACACCAAATCCTCAAATAATGTCCGGGTCATTGTTCAATTAAGCGGCCAGCCTGCTGCTGTCGGCAAATACGCGGCGAAGCAGGGAATCTCAGCTCTAGCCAAAACCGCTACGGAAGCTGCGGTAAAGAGCCAGCAGACCAGTGTGCTTGACCAGGCTAAAGCCAAAGGCATTGGCCTTACCGTCAACTACAAGTATGACACCATATTGAACGGCTTTGAAGTTAGCGTTCCGGCGAACAAGATTCCGGAGCTGGCAAAGATTTCTGGCGTTACTTCCATTTATCCGAACAGCACCTGGTACACTCTTCCTGATCAGACAGTAACCGATACTACTTACAGAAACGACAATGCTCCTCTCGAGCAGATTCGTGCCACATGGGCTGCGGATCACGGAATTAATGGTGCAGGCTTGAAAGTCGGCGTCATCGATACTGGTGTAGACTATAAGCACCCGGACATCGCAGCAGCCTACAAAGGCGGCTATGACTCCTTCTATCAGGACAATGATCCTTATGAAGAAGTTCCGCTGACCCCCGATAAAGATCCCTATGGCGTAGGCTATGAAGGTACTTCTCACGGTACGCATGTATCAGGCACCATCATCGGGCAATACACCGCAAAAAGTGATGTTGCTCAAAAAGGGGTAGCTCCCGGAGCGGATTTGTATGTCTACAAAGTACTGGGACGGAATCTTGAAGATCCGAGCAGAGCTTCCGGTTCATCCGCTCAAGTTATTGACGGTATTGAGCACGCGGTAAAGGATGGCATGGATGTTATCAACTTGTCCCTGGGTTCAGATTCCGAAAAAGATGTGAACTCCCCGGATTCGATTGCGATTAATAACGCCGTTTTGTCAGGCGTTGTGGCAGTTATCGCGAACGGCAACAATGGGAAAGCCGGATATTTTTCACTCGGTTCCCCTGCTACATCCCAGCTGGCGATCTCTGTTGGGGCCGTAAACAGTCCTATTAAAGCTTTCTCAGGCAAGTTCAAGACAGAAGCTGCTGACTCTGTTACTTCGGTTACTTATGACACCTATTATCCATTCAACGTTATGGCATACGAGCTGGGAAAATCTGATTTCTCTACAGTCATTGGCACTAAGCCTGTCAAGGTCGAATATGCTAATCTGGGAGCAAACGAAGATTATCCGGCGGGAGATCTCAGTGATACAATTGTTTTGGTATCTCGTGGTGATCTGACCTTTGACGTCAAGATTGCTAATGCCAAAGCCCATAAGGTTAAAGCGCTCATCATCTTTAATGGTAATTTTAAAACCGAAAATGGTAAGAAGGTAGCCATTCTGGATGAGAGCTATACAGATCGATCCGATTTCATAGGCCTTAACTTCGGTGATGGATACCAAAATGTACCAACATTTGACCTTGAAGGAGATAAGGGGCGTCAATTAGCAAGAACTATTCTTGCAAATAAGAACAAACCTACTTACTTCACTTTTAGCGCTGACTACGAGATGGAAATGACCCCAGGTGATGAAATGACAGATTTCTCCTCCTGGGGTCCAAATGTCGATGGCAATCTGAGCATCAAACCGGACATTGTTGCTCCAGGTGACGGAGTGCTGTCCACTTACCCTGCTTATGGTGGCGATTATTCCAAAGCGTATAAACGCAATAGCGGTACCAGCATGGCTACTCCGCATGTCGCAGGCCTGTCACTGCTGATCAAGCAGGCGCATCCGGAATATACACCATTTGATATTCGTGCCGCTCTGGCGAACACTGCAGATCCGATCCTCCACAATGGAGATCCGGAAGACCTGTACCTTCAAGGTCCTGGACGGGCCAATGTTGAAAATGCGATTTTGACTCCGGCACTGCTCGAAGCCGTAGAACCTATCTCTATTCTTGACAAGAACTATCTATCTCAAAGAATCACCAACTACAATCCTTCAACAAGTTTTGGAGTGCTGGTGCCAGGCTCTACGGCCAGCAAAGCACTGCAGTTGAAGAACATCAGCAAGAGCAGCGTTGCATACACTGCTTCTGTTGAATGGAACTATGGTGATCCGAATAAGGTTTCTGCCACATTGGACACAACCACTGTAACAGCATCCGCATACGGTACAACCGGATTTAATTTGAATGTTGCCGTTTCAGCTGATGCTGATCCGAAACTGGATTACCAAGGTAAAGTTGTTCTGACAGCTCCAGGACAACCGACCCTGCATCTTCCATTTACTGTCCATGTCAATGATAAGGCTGAACAGCCTGATTGGGGCACAGGCGTACAGGAAGCGGTGATCAGCTCGCCAATCGTGTACACCAGTTCACCCGCTGTTCTTTCGTACAAACTGAAAGCTAAAGACATCAACTATTATGAAGTCAATCTGGTGGGTATGGACGATGCCAAGAAAGGCTCTTTCCAGGTATCCACTACGGGCGCACCGGATAAATTCTTTGCACCTGGCAGCTACAGCACAGTTATCGGGGCCACTTACCAGCCCTATGACAGCAACGGTGACCCTATAGTTGATGCCAAAGGCAACCCTGCCGTAGCAACGATTACTGATGGGATCTATAAGCTTGAGATTCTGGCTATCACTGCAGAAGACAATACTAAAGGACCTATCAAGATTGATTTGAACCAAGAAGGCACATATTACAGCACTTATACCTCATTCCGGTTTGTTACTGGTTCTGCTCCGTCAACTGGCGGCGGTGGTGGTGGTGGTGGTGGTGGTGTAGTTGCACCGACAACACCAGTGATCCCTGGTACAGCTAAATCCCTTGTGGAAGAAGGGGCAACACAGGTAACTGTAACCCCAGTAACCGCATCGAAGGATGGTGTCACTACGGTAACCGTTAACGACAGTGATCTGAAGACAGCTTTGGCCAAAGCCGCTGCCTCCAAGTCAGCCGTTGTGATCTCTGTAGGCACCATCTCTGACAAATCTGCAGTACTAAGCTTGACTGCTGATCAAGTGAAGCTACTGGCTGGCATCCATTCGGATAGCTCAATCATTGTTAGTATTGGCGGTTCCGCTGTATCCTTGCCGGTATCCCTGCTCTCAGCTTCTCCTGCTGGCCAAAGCTTAAAGCTTGACATTAAGCAACAGCCTGATGCTGCAAGCAAGCTATCTGCAAGTACCCCTGGTTCGACGGTAATCGGAACCCCGATTTCCTATGAAGCTTCCTGGACTACAGCTACAAGCAGCACTTACTTGAACGTTCCAAATAATGTTTTCATCAAGAGATCCTTTACAGTACCTGGTGCAATCCAGCCAAAAACTGCAGGCGTGCTCTTTGAAGAGAACGGACTGGTAACCCCGGTTGCTTCTGTATTCGCGCCTCAGACGGATGGAACGACAATCGTTACGGTTAGCCGCCCTGGCTTCTCGGTGTATGCCGCAGTAAGCAAACCGGCTGCTGCCTTCAAGGATATCGCTTCTTCCAAATCGGCTGCTGCGATTCAGACCTTGGCCGACAAGCTGATTATCCAAGGCACTACGGCAACAACTTTCTCGCCGCTGAGCAATCTGACACGCGCTGAGTTCACCGCACTGTTGACCCGTGCACTTGGTTTGCGCACCGATGCCAGCGTTACCTTCTCCGATGTGAAATCATCGGACTGGTATGCTAAAGATGTTGCCGCTGCTTCCAAAGCAGGCCTGATTCTGGGCATTGGCAAAGGCAAATTTGCTCCAACTCAAAAGGTAACCCGTCAAGAGCTTGCTGTTATTCTCGACAGAGCACTTAAGCTGACAGGAACCGAATTGAAGTCCGCTAATCCTTCGTTCACTGCGTATACCGACAGTGCCAAAGTAGCACCTTATGCGAAGGACAGCCTGCAATCCCTGTCCAAAGCCGGCATCATCGGCAGTGAAACTGGAACGACCTTCAATCCTACTGCTCCAGCAACCCGTGAGACAGCTGCTGCTGCTCTCTACGAGCTCCTTAGCAAGATTGGTTTGATCGAGTAGTTCAGATGGAGAATACCAAGCTACTGTAACAAAAAGATCGTGTATGGCTCAGCCATACACGATCTTTTTTTGTGTTCATCCAGAAATAAATAGATCAACTTTACCCGGCAAAAGACGTCTGCCCGTCCTCTAAGAGAACGGGCAGACGTCTTTGTGTAAATCGGTATTTTATCGCTGTAACTTCAGAACCTTCAACAATCAGTCGCCGCGAAATGCACGCTTCACACGGTCAAAGAAGGATTGCTCCTGCTCATGTGTGTTTTCTCCATTGTAAGAAGCAAACTGGCGGAGCAGGTCTTTCTGCTCATCACTGAGCTTGCTAGGAGTCACGACGATTACACGTACATGCTGATCCCCTGTTCCTGAGCCGCGCAGATGTGGAACCCCTTTGCCTTTCAGCCGGAAGAAGGTTCCGGTCTGTGTACCTGCCGGAATCTTGAGCTTCACTTTTTCCGTCAGGGTTGGAATTTCAATCTCGTCGCCAAGCGCTGCCTGTGCAAATGTTAATGGAACCTCACACATAATATCATCGTTCTCGCGTACGAAGAAATCATGCGTCTTCACACGGATAACAATGTACAAATCGCCTGCCGGACCGCCGCGTGTACCGCCTTCGCCTTCGCCGGTCATGCGCAGCTGTGCACCGTCATCAACGCCGCCCGGAATACGGACATGAATCTTACGCTGCTTCTTGACTTTGCCTTGGCCAGCGCATGTTGTACATTTTTCCTTAATGATTTTACCAGTGCCTGAGCAATTAGAGCAAGGACGGCGGTTTCGCATTTGTCCAAGCGGTGTGTTCTGAACGAACTCCTGTTGGCCGCTGCCATGGCATACGGAGCAGGTTTCCGGTTTGGTTCCGGGTTTGGCACCGGAGCCGAAGCAGGTATCGCAGGTTTCCGTGCGTGGAATGGTGATGTCGGTTTCTTTGCCGAATACCGCTTCCTTGAACTCAATGGTCATGGTGTACTGCAAGTCTCCGCCGCGCTGCGGAGCGTTCGGATCACGACGGCCACCGCCGCCGAAGAACATATCGAAAATATCGCCAAGCCCTCCGAAATCACCGCCACCGCCGCCAAAGCCGCCGCCCATTCCCTGATTGGGATCCATATGACCATACTGGTCATACCGTGCACGCTGCTGGCCGTCACTAAGCACATCGTAGGCTTCCTTCACTTCTTTGAATTTAGCCTCTGCATCGCTGGCTTTATTGACGTCCGGGTGGTACTGGCGCGCCAGCTTGCGGTACGCCTTCTTCACTTCATCGTCTGATGCATCTCTTCCGAGGCCCAGAATCTCATAATAATCGCGTTTATCTGCCACTGCTTTCACCTCCGTACATCAATACTCAAACTCCCTGTAACATGTTAAAAGGAAAGTCAAAACACGGGATGCCCCGGTCTTGACCTTCCCTTCGTTCAAAATAAACTTATCGTCTAAGGTTACCCTTGATTCTTCTCGTCGTCAACAACCTCGTAGTCAGCATCTACAACATTGTCTTTCTTCGCGCCTTCAGAAGCTCCCTGGCCGCCTTCTGCGCCTTGTTCAGCCTGTGCCGCCTGTTCATACAGCTTCACGGACAATTGCTGTACAATCTCGGTCAACGCTTCTGTAGCCGCGTTGATTTCTTCCAGGTTGTCAGTTTCCAGAGCAGCTTTCAGCTTATCCTTAGCAGCGTTCGCTTTATCTACTTCAGAAGCGTCCACTTTATCGCCCAGGTCTTTGATTACCTTATCTGTAGAATACACGAGTTGGTCAGCGGAGTTCTTCGCTTCTACCAATTCTTTGCGCTTGCGGTCTTCCTCAGCGTGCAGCTCGGCATCCTTCATCATTTGTTCTACTTCTGCGTCGCTCAGGCCGCTGGAAGAAGTGATGGTGATCTTCTGGCTCTTGTTAGTGCCCTTATCCGTTGCCGATACGTTTACGATACCGTTGGCGTCAATATCGAAGGTAACTTCGATTTGCGGTACGCCGCGTGGTGCCGGTGGAATCTCGTTCAGCATGAAGCGTCCCAGGGTCTTGTTGCCGTTCGCCATCTGCCGTTCACCCTGCAGTACGTGAATTTCCACGCTTGGCTGGTTGTCGGCAAAGGTCGAGAAGACCTGCGATTTGCTTGTAGGGATCGTAGTATTGCGTTCGATCATCTTCGTGAACACGCCACCCGCAGTTTCAATACCCAGGGACAGTGGAGTTACGTCAAGCAATACCACGTCTTTTACGTCACCAGTCAATACACCCGCTTGAACGGCTGCACCAAGGGCTACCACTTCATCCGGATTAACGCCTTTGTGAGGCTCTTTACCGGTAAGCTTCTTGATCGCATCTTGTACGGCAGGAATACGTGTGGAACCGCCCACGAGTACGATTCTGTTCAGATCAGCAGGAGTCATGCCTGCATCGCTCAAAGCTTGGCGGGTAGGTCCCAGTGTACGTTCAACCAGACCTGCAGTCAGCTCGTCGAATTTCGCACGGGTCAGGTTGATTTCAAGGTGCTGAGGCACGCCGTCAACAACCGTGATGAACGGAAGGGATACCGTAGTAGTCAGTACGCCGGACAGTTCTTTTTTCGCTTTTTCCGCGGCATCCTTCAGACGTTGTACTGCTGCTTTATCTTTGCTCAGGTCAATGCCCTGCTCTTTTTTGAATTCAGCTACGAGGAAGTCCATAACCACTTGGTCAAAGTCGTCGCCGCCAAGACGGTTGTCACCGCTTGTAGCTTTTACTTCGAAGAAGCCGTCGCCCAGTTCAAGAATGGATACGTCGAATGTACCACCACCAAGGTCATAGACGAGGATGGTTTGGTCTTCAGATTTCTCCAGACCGTATGCAAGAGCCGCTGCTGTTGGTTCGTTCACGATACGCAGAACTTCCAGACCGGCAATTTTGCCTGCATCCTTGGTTGCCTGACGCTGGCTATCATTGAAGTAGGCTGGAACGGTGATAACCGCTTGAGTAACAGTTTGGCCCAGATAAGCTTCAGCATCGGATTTCAGCTTTTGCAGAATCATGGCCGAGATCTCTTGTGGAGAGTAGTCTTTGCCGTCAATGCTTTCTTTGTGGTTCGTGCCCATGTGACGTTTGATGGAAGCGATGGTGCGGTCCGGATTCGTAATGGCCTGGCGTTTAGCTGTTTCGCCGACGATACGCTCGCCGTCTTTCTTGAAGCCTACAACCGATGGGGTTGTACGCGCACCTTCCGGATTTGGAATAACGACGGCTTCGCCGCCTTCCATAACCGCCACGCAAGAGTTGGTGGTTCCTAAGTCAATACCGATAACTTTACTCACAGTAATGTGCCTCCTCAAAATGATATGGAGCCTTGGCTCCAGTTAGATTTTCTATTAAGTAATGGATTGGAACTCATTTACAACCGGCATATATAGACAGGACTACATGCTGACTTTGACCATGGCTGGACGAAGAACCTTATCCTTCAGGAGATAGCCCTTTTGGACCTCTTCCGTCACGATGCCCTCCTCGTGCTCCTCGCTCTCCACCTGCATGATGGCCTGATGGTATTCAGGGTTGAAAGGCTGTCCTACCGATTCCATGGCTGTAAGGCCTTCAGACTTCAGAATCCCTTCCAGCTGCTGGAAAATCATATTCACACCTTTGTTAAAGGCCTCAAATTCCGGACTGGCCGGAACTGTGGCAATTGCGCGTTCGAAGTTATCGAGTACCGGAATCAGTTCACCTACAAGCTTGGCTGTGGCATACTGTGCCAGTTCCTCTTTTTCCTTCTGGGTACGGCGGCGGAAGTTGTCAAAATCGGCCTGCACACGCAGCGCACGTCCTTGATATTCTTCGGCCAGCTCCTGCAGGCGTCTTGCTGCTTCTCCAGTTCCCGAAGCCTCCTCGAAGGCCTCTTCCGAAGCTGCTGCACCATTCTCAGGGGCTGTTTCAGCCTCATCGGCAGCCTGATTCTCATGTATTGCCTGATCCTTAATTTCATTAGTATCCTGAATCTTTTCCTCTTTCAAGTTGTCTTCACCTCCTTAAAATCATTCACGAAATCAATTACGCTCTGTTCACTTATACCAGTGTGCCAGCATCGCTGTCAAATCCCGGGACAGAATCCCCAGTATGCCCATTACGCGCGCATATTCCATCCGGGTCGGACCTAGGATACCAATGCTCCCAAGCGCTTTCCCGTCCAGCGAGTACGTGGCAGTAATCAGACTACAGTTGGCAAAAGCCTCATGCTTGTTCTCCATGCCGATACGCACCTGCATTCCGGTCCCCCCGGATGCGGGAGTAAGCATTTTGAGGAGTGTAGGCGTTTCTTCCAGCAGGTCGAGAATATTCTTCACCTTATCGACGTCCTTGAACTCCGGCTGGGTAAGCATATTAGTCGCTCCACTGAGATAGATACGCTGTTCATGGTCACTTTCGAGTGCCGTGTCCAGTACCTTCATTAATTCCTCATAGTGGGAGATGTGACGCTGCATTTCCTCCCCAAGCTCGGAATACAGCTGGCTCTTCAGCTTATAGAGCGGAACATTCACCAGCTTGCTGTTGAGTAGGTTAACCACTTTCTCCATCTCGGACAGAGAAATTCCCGGTGGAATACTTACGGTCTTATTCTCTACCTGGCCGGTGCTTGTAACAATGATCGCCACAGCGGTATTGTCATCCAGCGGCAGCAGCTGAAAATGGCGCAATGAAGTATGAAAAACCTCCGGCCCCAAAAGGATGGAAGTGTAATTCGTCATATTAGATAGAATCATTGCCGCATGCTGGATAACCTGCTCCGTGGCATTAAGCTTCTCGGCAAAAAATTCACGGATCGTGCCCATTTCCGCCGATTCAGCCGAATTCCATGGAACCAGATGGTCCACATAATAGCGGTAGCCCTTATGGGAAGGAATCCGGCCTGCAGAAGTATGAGGCTGTTCCAGATAGCCCAGATCCTCCAAGTCGGCCATTTCGTTACGGATGGTTGCAGGACTATAGCCTACATCTCCCCGTTTGGAAATGCTTCGCGAACCAACCGGCTCGGCAGAAGTAATGTAATCATCTACGATGGCATTCAATATCATTCTCTGGCGTTCGGTTAACATGCAAATCCCCTCCTGTCGGCTGCGGCTCCCGATTCGTTAGCACTCTAGTCAGATGAGTGCTAACCACTAATACAAAAATACCAAACTGACCTTGGCATTGTCAAGTCAGTTCAATATCTTCGCTCCGCCCATTTCAGCCGAGCCGGGCTTCCCGCGCTGTACGGCAGACCAGTTGCATTACCTTGCGGTGCAGAAAAGGAAAAAGCGTAAACATAATATCCATCGTCCGGCGCAGCGGCATCGGGTTCACCAGCGCTTCATTTCTCTCCAAGCCTTTACACGCAAGAGCGGCAAAATACTCGGGTGTCATAAGCTTTTGCTTTTTCACCTGGGTCAATACTTTCTTCTTATCCATATGTACTGCCTCACCGCTTTCAAAAATCAGCGTGTCGACAAATGCCGGACACAAGCAGCTTACCTTGACACCGTATGCCTCTGCCTCATAATGCAGAGAAGTCGTCAGCCCCACCACCGCATGCTTGGTCGCGGAATAAGCACCACTTCCAGGAGCAGGTCCGAGACCGGCTGCAGAAGCCGTATTGGCTATGTACCCGAAACCTTGCTTCATCATTAAAGGATAGGCTGCCTGCACCCCATGAATGACTCCCCACAGATTTACATCCACGATCCTTTGCCAGTTCTGCTGTGTCATATCCCCAATCTCCCCGTACATCGCAATTCCCGCATTGTTGAACATATAATTCAAACGCCCAAAATCCCGGTAAATGCCATCTACCATTGCTTTTACCGCAGTTCCATCAGTGACATCCACCTGAATGAAGCGGCACTCCCCGCCCATCTGCTCAAGTTCAGCCGCCGTCCTAAGCCCTTCCTCCGCGTTCAGATCAGCGATAACAATGTACACCCCTCTTGTTAAAAGCTCTTTGCACAAGGCCTTGCCAATACCTGAAGCACCTCCGGTAACGATCCCTACCCGTGTAATCTTTACCATTTCTCATCTCTCCTTACCTATGTATGAGTGTATCAATTCACCACATCGGAACAAAATAGTACGTTCGTTCTAATCTAACTAAGCAGAAGGCACTTACTGCCTTTTACCCTTTACTTCGAATCCCATCCACAAAAACAGTCACACTGCGCTGGAAAAGTCCCTCTAACGCTATAGACTCCATCGTAAACAAATATTGACACAGCCCGCCGAGCAATGTTCCGAACAAGAAACCCGTAGACGTAAGCTCCGCTTCAGTGAGATCGAATTCTCCGTTCTCCAATCCCAGCTTGAATATTTCATAATAAGCATGCATAGGCGTTGAAGCGAGCCCTCTCAGTTGTGCTACTGTCTCCGGTGAAGTCGCGGGGTTGCTGCCTAATTCCTGTCCAGCCTGCAAAAGCGGCGTTTTAAAGTTGTTCTGGACGAAATGAGCCATCGCGTAGAGCTTCTCTACAGCCGTACCATAATTTACGGAAACCTCCTCCCACCGTTCTTTCCAGGAACGCATCGTTTCCAGAGCGAGATAGACAAAGAGCTTCTCTTTATTTTCAAAATGATAATAAATATGCCCCTTGCTGCAGCCGGACTCTCTGGAAATATCAGCGATTGAAGTTCCGGAAAAACCTTTTTGCGCAAAGAGCCGCGCCGCCTTGTCTGCAATAAGTGACCGGGTCTCCTCACTGTCATAATGCCTTTTATTCATAATACTACCTTCCTTGATGAAATTGAACGAACGTCCTAATTAAAAGGATAAACCAGAGTTACATTTTATTCAAGATAAATCCATATTTCAGGATGTATTCCGCAACCAATTTCCCACTCCTTAGTCTATTATTTATGGGGGTGTGAAATGAAGTCACTAAAACGATGGTTATTCGCTGCATTCAGCATGATGATGGCCACTCTTATACTGTCAGGCTGCATGCCGGGTGGGATGGTGGAGAAATTCGGGCCATACAAATGTTATTATGGTGAGCTGGAGTATGCTTCAGTCTTCCAGTGGAATAACATTACCTATATGAATAATAGTGACACGGATATCAGCGGGTTGAAAACAGGAGACCGTGTCGGTAAAATCAACTACCGCAAAGCCGATCATCAGTGTCCGCGCAATCCCATGCAGAATGGAGACGCCACAGTGCTGGAAGTGGGAACACCACTCTACGCAGTAAAAGGGTATAAAACCTCGGCCCGGTTAATGGCAGGTGAAAGGCTGTATGAGGCTACCGATAATCCGTCTGCCCAAACGATGAACGACCTGCTTGATATTGAAGGCAAAATCAAGACCGTCCGTTTTACCAGCGGCATGGACGGGAGTCCTCTGAAAGATTTCACACCTGAGGCTAACGCCGTATTTATCCGGGAGTATCCGAAGCTCAAATACATCCCGTTTGACCAGTTGTCGAAAGAGACCAAGCAATGGGTAGGAGATAAATACTGGCTTGAAATTGAAATGACCGACGGCTCCAGCAGAAGAATTACATATAACACGATGTTCGAAGCCTTCCATCCTTCCTGTTATGCTACACCTGAACTCGCCAGGCTGGTGGAAGAGCAGCGTAAGCTGATCTATGTGAAATAACCCGTCTGCTATACGCATAGCTTCACATTCGTTGCCGCCAAATTCTTCTTTGGCCTCATGCACTCCATGGTTATCAGATGTAATCAAAAAAAACACTCTTCCGCAAACGGCTTCGGCCTGCAGAAAAGTGGTTTTGTATTATATAAGGTAAACCCGAAGGCTAATGCCTCTCGGTTATTAATCCAGCTTCTTCAGCACGGCGATTTCATCGCAGGCATGCTGCTTCTTGCAGTTCACGCAATCGGTCCAGACCTTCTCCGGGAAAATCTCTTTCTCCACGACGGTAAAGCCGTTTCTGAGAAAAAAATCCACTGCATAGGTCAGCGCCATAATCTTGGGAATCTTCTGGCGTTTGGCTTCTTCCGTCAGCTTCTCCAGGATCATCGAACCCACGCCTTTGCCTTTACCCTCATCACGCAATCCGATCGAACGGACCTCTACGAGATCAGCGCCCAGTCTGAACAGCGATCCGCAGCCGATGAATTTGCCGTCTAATTCGGCAATCACGAACTGGTCAATCTGGCGGGTCAGTGCTTGCCTGGAACGGGGAAGCATAATTCCGCTCTGAGCGTATTCTTCTATCATTAAATACAGCGGCTCTACATCCTCCACCGTAGCATTTCTGCATATCACCTTGTGGTCTCCCGCAGGAGCCGACTGGCGGACCTTCTCCGTTTTGACAAGCACTTTGACTCACCCCTTGTTGTTAATATGAATAAATATACAACAGAGTGAATTACAATTCAAGAGGTATTTTAAAATTAAACCTCTGTCAAAGCCCCGACAAATTCACCGAAAACATCGTTCCCGAACAGAATACCCTGCTTGCTTAGACGATAGATGTCTCCATCCTGCTCGAGCAAGCCGGCGGCAAGCATTTTATTCAGCGATCCTCCAAAAATATCCTGCAGCGACTTCCCGAACTGTGCCTGGAACGCTTGATCCGACACACCCTCACGCATGCGTAGGCCAACCATCATGAAGTCCTCCATCGCCTCCTGCTCGGAGACCCTGAAGCTGTCCAGACGCGGCAGTCCCTTAAGTGAAGCTTCAATGTACGGATTGACACCCTTGATATTCATATGCCGCTGCCGTTTCACATATCCATGCGCCCCGGCCCCTAGGCCATAGTAATCCTCATTACGCCAATACGTAATATTGTGGCGGCTCTCCATTCCCGGCTTGGCAAAGTTGCTGATCTCATATTGCCCGTAACCTGCAGCTTCCATAGTAGACATCAGCAGGAGGTACATCTCCAGTTCATCCTCTTCGCTGGGCAGCGGAAGCTTGTTCTTGTTGAAGAGGGTATGGAACAGTGTATTCTCCTCGACCTTGAGGCTATAAATTGAATAATGCGGCAAATTCAGCTCCAGTGCCTTGGTTATACTCTCCCTCAGCATATCGACGGTCTGGTTCGGCAGTCCGAACATGAGATCTACCGACAGATTATGCAGACCCACACTGCGCGCGTTCTCCAGACTGCGGTAGACATCATCCACGTTATGAATGCGCCCAATGCCGCTTAGCAGCTCATTCTGAAAAGCCTGTACGCCAAAGCTGACCCGGTTGACGCCGCCTTCCTTCATGACTGCAAGCTTATCTTGATCTGTGGTACCAGGGTTAGCTTCCATAGAGAACTCTATATTCTCATCCCACTGGGGGAAGTGTGTGCGGACCGATTTTAGAAAATAGGCCATTTCATCCGGCTTCAGCACCGTAGGTGTTCCCCCGCCGACAAAAATCGTCTTGATCACACCAGGCGGAGTATTCTTCACCGTAAGTTCCATTTCCCGGTCCAGCGCTTGCAGGTAATCCATGACCGGCTGATCCTTCAGGACGTAGGAATTGAAATCGCAGTAAAAACATTTATTGGTGCAGAAAGGGATATGAATGTATACGGCCTCCGGGGGACGGCCATTATTCAGGTTTGTCATAGCTGTCTCCTTTGTTCAAAATTATTAAAATATATATCTATATAGATTGAACTTGTGATTGTTCTACTTCGGGAATGGTCGTGACTACTGAGAATGTTTGGACTTCCGGCCGCTGTTGTCTGCAGATTTCTTGATTTGTACCGCTGTTCGCGGTGGAAATCCGCAGACAAAGGCGGACGCATTCGCTCCTACAGTTCCAAACTTCTCTTCCGCCACTTTTCCCTGGTTGTATATTTCAAAGTTCAAGCTATTTAGCCAGAAAAGGGAAGCCATCAGGCTTCCCGTCAGAACACACTAGCGATTGTTACTCAGTACGAGCCGGAGCTCGCCTTACAGCTACTCGTCAATCTTAAGCACCGCCATGAACGCTTCCTGCGGCACTTCAACGCTGCCGACCTGCTTCATGCGCTTCTTGCCTTCCTTCTGCTTCTCCAGCAGCTTCCGCTTACGCGAAATGTCACCGCCGTAGCATTTGGCCAGCACGTTCTTGCGCATCGCCTTAACGGTCTCGCGGGCCACGACTTTTGTTCCGACAGAAGCCTGAATCGGCACCTCGAACATTTGCCGCGGAATGATCCCGCGCAGCTTCTCACAAATGATGCGGCCGCGGTTATAAGCGCGGTCACGGTGGACGATGAATGACAAGGCATCCACCTGCTCATTATTTAGCAGAATGTCCATCTTAACCAGGTTCGACTGGCGGTAGCCCGATACTTCATAATCGTAGGAAGCATAGCCTTTCGTTCCTGATTTCAGCTGGTCAAAGAAGTCATAGACAATCTCGGACAATGGAATCTCATATGTGATGGTGACGCGGCTTGTGTCCAGATACTCCATATTGACGAATTCACCGCGTTTGTTCTGGCACAGCTCCATGACCGTACCTACGTAATCATTCGGCACAATGATTCCGGCTTTGACATACGGCTCTTCAATATAGTCGATCGTGCCAATCTCCGGATAATGCGACGGGTTGTCGATCTGAATGATCTCACCGTTGGTCAGCTTAATGCGGTAAATTACGCTTGGTGCCGTGGTGATCAGCGGCAGATTGAATTCACGCTCAATCCGCTCCTGAATAATCTCCATGTGCAAGAGTCCAAGGAAGCCGCAGCGGAAGCCAAAGCCCAGCGCGCTTGAGCTTTCCGGCTCAAAGCTGAGTGAAGCATCGTTGAGCTGCAATTTCTCCAGTGCTTCGCGCAAGTCATTGTAATCCGAGGTTTCGATCGGATAGAGACCACAATAGACCATCGGGTTGATCTTGCGGTAACCCGGCAGCGGCTCCGGTGTCGGATTCTTGGCATCTGTTACGGTATCACCCACGCGGGTATCGCCGACATGCTTGATTCCGGCTACGATGAAACCAACATCACCGATGTTAAGTTCGGATACGATGCTCATACGCGGCATGAACGCACCGACCTCAATAACCTCAAAGGTCTTGTCCGTTGCCATCATCTTAATCTTCGAACCGGCGCGGATACTGCCATCAATAACACGCACATAGACGATAACACCTTTGTACGGATCATAGTGAGAGTCAAAAATCAGCGCCTTCAGCGGTTCTTCGGAATTTCCGGTGGGTGCAGGAACCTGCTTCACTACCTGTTCCAGGATTTCCTTGATGCCGATACCGGCTTTGGCGGAAGCAAGTACTGCTTCGCTGGTATCCAGTCCGATGACATCCTCAATTTCCTGCTTCACCCGGTCAGGATCAGCATTCGGCAGGTCAATCTTGTTGATAACCGGCAGAATTTCCAGGTTGTTGTCCAGCGCCAGATATACGTTGGCCAGGGTCTGGGCTTCAATTCCCTGTGCAGCGTCTACCACCAGAAGTGCGCCTTCACAGGCCGCAAGACTGCGGGAAACTTCATACGTGAAATCGACATGCCCCGGTGTGTCAATCAGGTTGAGATAATAATCCTGTCCATCATCGGCACGATAGGTCAAGCGCACAGCCTGCAGCTTGATGGTGATGCCGCGTTCGCGCTCCAGATCCATCTGGTCCAGCACCTGCTCCTGCATTTCGCGCGAAGTAAGCGCGCCTGTGTATTCCAAAATGCGGTCGGCCAGTGTCGATTTACCATGGTCTATATGTGCAATAATCGAGAAATTGCGGATTTGTTGTTGTCTTTTCTGAACGTCAGTCATTCCTTACCCCCACAGACAGCCTAATGTTAATCCACTTATTATAACAGTACGCGCTTCACCCATCAATCCCGCCTGCCCCGAACGCTCCAAGAAAAGGTCTGCGGCAGAGAAAAAAGCGGATTCACCATCCCCTGAGGGAGGTGAATCCGCTTTTTTGAACGAATCAAGAATTCACATGAGCCGCATTGCGGGGTCCGAGTCAGTCTATTTCTCCGCGGAATCGAACAGCGAGACCACCCAGCGGATGCTCTTTTGTGACGCTTCTTGCAGCAGCCCCGCTGTTTTGTCGGCAAGCTTGTCCACTGTGGGCTTCTGCTCTTCAGGGATAAGAATCTGTTCCGGACTCATACTGCTGTAGTCCTGAACCTCCTGCTGCGGCAGATTGCCGGCTGCGCTCTGGCCCGCAGGGGTTTGCGGCTGCACCGGGACAACCGAGTACGCGCCAGTAACCGGGTCTACAACCACAGGAACATACATATAGGCTTGCCCGCCTTGCGTCAAACCTGCCACTGGGACAGAATGCGCCTTAGTCTTCTGGCCAGCAGGGGCAGTTTGAGCTGTCCCGGTTGCACCATTCCAGCCAGGCAGTACTGTAGAAGCATTTGTACCCAAGCTGCTGCTGAACTGCATGCCTGCCAATATGCCGATCCCCAACGATATGCCGACTACGACCAGTTTTTTACCAAACCGCGACATCTCATGCACTCCTTTCTACTTGACGAATCAGTCACTCTGCTTCCCGGTGTCTGCTCCGGCATCAGGTGCCGCCGCTTTCTCCGCATCATGGCTGCTCCAGTACACATCGGCGATAGCATCCGCCAAAATATCCGCCGTCCGCTTCAGTTCATCTGCAGAATTGTCGATACCGCCCACCTCAATTAATACACTGTTAGGAGAAAGAGTCTGATTATACTCACCATTATTGCCATTCCCGGAGGACTTGCCCCAGATGCCACGGGAAACACCCGGATAGTTTTTTTCGAGCAGCTGATGAATTTTGTTGGCGAACGCCTCATTCCTCTTCCAATCTTTATTCGCATGACCGAGGATAAAATACACCTGAGCGTAACTTTTTCCCTCTATGACGGCTGTGGTTTTGCCATGCCGCTGCGAATCACGATGGATATCAATCATTTCGTTCATTTCCTGGTTGGCACTTAGCACAGCCTTGACAGTCATTCTTGAATATTTATAGGAAAAGTTCCAATTATAATCCGGTACCTTTGTGGCGTAATCTTCTTGTTTATGAACAGTACCAATTCCGCGCTGCTCCAGTCTTTTGGTAATATATGAGCCTACCAGCATTACATTTTTGGAAGGTATAGCGGAGCTTGGATTGTCACTCTCTACCCCCAGCAGCGGATTATAGGCCTCGCGGGGATGGGAATGATAGATTAAGATCCGTTTGATCGAAGTATCCTGGCTGTTGCCGGGTGAGACCTGACTGTCGTTGCCGCCTGATGAATCCGGTGCGATGGAAGGCTCAGGCTGCGGCGCGGCCGTTTCACCGCCATCCGGCGCGGCCGATCCGTCACTCGCAGGTTCTGTTCCGCCTGCCCCCGCTTCTGTTCCTGTCTCATCCCCTTTACCATTCCCACCGGTATCTCCAGCTGCCAGCTCATCCGTTCCCGGATGGTAGTCCGCGGGAGCATCCTTAGCCCCGCCAGAGCCCAGACGCAGCAGAAACGGATCATCCGCAGCCAGGCCCGGAACCTCACGGGAGAGCAGGCTTTTCGGGTCGCCGGGGTCCACACTGGTCAGCATCCGAAAGACGAAGGAGGTTACGTTTTTACCTGAAAATGCAGACGGCTCTTCACCTTTCGGCAGGTGGGGAACCTCCATACCGAGCAGTTCCATAAAAAACCCGCTGGATAAGGAAGCCGCCAACCCTTTCATTGAGGGAATGGGTGAAGAGTTCAGCTTTTGACCGGCCAATCCACCGGCTCCAAGCAGCATAAAAAACACAAGCGAACCTCCGGCCAGCAGCAGCATTGTTCTCCCCAGCGATAGAATATCCAACAGCTTCCCCCGCAGCCGGCCGATATTCCATAGCTGAAACCATTTTCTGTTCATTATTGTTATGTCCTCCTCCAGCCCTCTGTAATCTCTTATACTCCCAATCTATGAGCGGAAGAGGAATGGTAGAACCTGAAATGAGAGAAAAGGAAGACCTGTTTAACCAGTCCCTCTTAATAAAGTATTGTTCATCCATCAAAAAAAAAGCCCAACCGCAGCCGGCAGGCAGACTGGTCAGGCATAGTATACCGAAGGACAGTTCTCAGTGGGTATACGCCCCCACGTTGCCCGGATCCACAGCTTCATGCAACGCAGCATTCAGTCCGCTGGCTACGATGTTGGCGATTTCTTCGATAAATTCATCAATTTCCTTCGGCGTAACAATCAGATCATGTCCGAGCGGTTCCAGCACTTCTTTGACGAGCGACAGCCGTTCCTGTTCAGAGATGTCGTCCAGCATGCCCATAATTTCTTTGGTGTGGGCGGCTCCGGCTCCAACCTGCCCGAAATGCCTGCTCATCATCTCCAGCACATTATTCACGATGGTTGAAGCATAGCAGACGGTAGGAACGCCGATCGCAATACAGGGAATCCCGAGAATTTCCTTGGTTAGCCCCCGGCGTTTATTGCCAATTCCGGAACCGGGATGGATGCCGATATCGGCGATTTGAATGGTCGTATTAATTCGTTCCAGTGAACGGGATGCCAGTGCATCTATCGCGATAATCACGTCGGGCTTCGTACGGTCCACGATTCCCTGGACCACTTCACTGGATTCAATACCGGTCAGCCCCAGCACACCTGGTGCAATTGCGCTCACCTTGCGGTAACCCGGAGAGACTTGATCTGGAACCAGCTCGTAGAACTGGCGTGTAACCAGCGAATTCTCCACAACGAGCGGTCCCAGTGAATCCGGAGTCACATTCCAGTTGCCAAGGCCGACAATCAGCACCGACGAGTCGCGGTCAATACCGATTCTGTCCATGAACTGTTCAAATTCTCTGGCAAAAACCACGGATACCTTCTGCGAAAGACCAGTGTCGCCGCCGCGAAGTGCCGGAACCTCCAGCGTCACGTAGTTTCCTATGGCGCGTCCAATGGCCTGTGAGCCTGCATTATTCGCTACAGCAAGACGGGTGACCTTAATGCCATCCGCTTCCTCTACCTCTTCGTTTACACCGGGAATAGGCGTTTTTTGCGGTCCCTGAGCCATCTCTTTGGCTTCAAGCGCCAAATCTGTGCGTACCGAATATAGCTGAAGATCCAGTTCCATTATTAGTTCAGCCTCCTTATCCATATTGATGATAGTGTGCGAGTGAAAGCCTTGCTTTATTCAAGCCGAAAGGGGTTAAATTAAAAGCATTAGTCTTGCATTTTGTGTGCGGTCATGCTAAACTATTTTAAGTTGTGAATCATTTGATGATTTCGAATGTCTTTCAGGAGGTGAATGCAATGCCAAATATCAAATCCGCGGTAAAACGCGTCAAGACGGCCGAAAAACGCCGTGCACTGAACGCTTCCCAGAAATCCGCGCTTCGTACAGCTGTGAAAACTGCTGATGTAGCTCTGACTGGTACTGAAGTGGAAACTGCTCAAGCTGCTTTCCAAGCTGCTTCCAAAAAGCTGGACAAGGCTGTAACTAAAGGCCTGGTTCATAAAAATGCGGCTGCCCGCAAAAAATCCCGCTTGGCGAAGAAATTGAACGCTCTTAAGGCTCAAGCCTAAGCCAAGGGCGACATTAATAATGAGCACTATAAGAACCTGACCGCTATGCTGCATACGGTTAGGTTTTTTTGTTTTTCAGCAGAAATAGCCAACAAAAGCCTGCCCGTTAGCGTCCATACGCTGCGGAGCAGGCTTTTGTTGGTATTACAATCTTGAGAAATCACCGGTTCACCTTTAGGCTCCCAGCCGTAACATGAACATCTCCAAACCTAGCACCTTGTCGATAGCCCCTGTCTTCATCTGGTAGTCCAGGTCAGCCAGAAAGCTGAGAATCTGCCGCAGCCGCTGGCTCTCGAACTTATGCGCCTGTTCACCGGCAAGCTTGACGGCATACGGATGCAGCCCCAGTTGGGAAGCGATCTGGCCTTGCGAGTAGCTCTGGGCAGACAAATCCTTCACCTGCAAAATCATCCGAAACTGCCTCGCAATCAGCGCCGCAATCTTAATAGGCTCTTCACGCTGCTTCAGTAGCTCATAGAGTGTATTCAGCGCCTTGTCCAGGCGCAGATTGGCGATATCCTCTACCAGCGTGAACACGTTCTGTTCGGTCCCGCGGTGTACAAGGCTCTCAATTGCTGCGGCATCCACGGTCCCGCCCTTGCCAGCGAACAGGCTCAGCTTGTCCATTTCCGCCGACAATCCCTGCAGTCCTGTTCCGGCATTGGCCACAAGAGCCGCAGCGGCACCCGGTGCCGACACGCAGCCCCGGTCCCGCAATCCCTTCTCGACCCAGCGCAGCAGTTCCTCTGCGCCTAACGGGTTGAAGGCAAGCACAATCCCTGCAGTCTTGGCCGTCTTAACGATTTTTTTTCGTTCATCCAGCTTGTCATTATTGACCATGAAGACGATCACACTGAACTCTGCCGGATGCTGCATATATTCACTGAGAACTTCTATGCGATGTTCGATTTTGGCATTATCTTTTCCTGCAGTGAACAGGGAGGCGTCACGCACCAGCAACAGCTTCCGCTCCACCATAAACGGCACAGTCTCCGCTTCTTCCACAACCGCCTGCACCGGCGTCTCGGAAAGATCAAAGGGAATGACAGCAAAATCCCGGTCCTCTTTGGCAATCAGATGATCCTCCAGAAAAGCCGCAAATTCATTCATCCGGAACTTCTCGCTGCCGTACAGTACGTAGAGTGGCGAAACATTTCCTTGTTTGATGTCTTTGGCCGCCGTTTTGGCATCCATTCCGCCACTTCCTTTTCCATTTCAGTCTTTGAATATTGTAACAAAAAAGCATCTTTAAACATAGACATCTAGTGGAGACGGCAGATATCTGCGCAAAAACGGAGCAACTCCGGCAGCATTGCCAAAGTTGCTCCGTTTCCGCGGCGCATCTATATAAACGACGGTAGGAAAAGCTCTAGAAACTTTCCAGCCGACGGTCATACCGATGGTTCTCACGACCCTGTAGCTCCTGTCCTCTTACTATAGTATATTCCTATACCGAGTAAAAAGTTCCACTCTGCGATTATTTTGTAGACGTTGCCGCGTCCGGAGTAGCCGCAGGTGCTGTAGAAGAAGCTGATGGTGAACCGGATGGTGCCGCAGATACTACCGAATCCGGGACGGTATAGCTCTTGGTCATTTGATTGCCGTTCTTCAGGGTCACATAAGTGAACACACGGCTATCTTCCGACCATTGGCCGGACACCCATTCCCCCTCCAGGGGAAGTGATGTCAGCACCGTCCAATCGTCTCTCGCAGCGCCTTCCGGTATGGCATAGAGTACAAGCTGCTGTCCTGCGAGCTCAGCGCCAAAACGACCGTCAGGCGATGTCAAAGGCGAGGGTGCGACCAGTGCCGAGCGCAAGCCCATCACCCCTGCTTCTTCCGATGAAGGAAACTGCTGCGACTCGCTGATGGAATTATTCGCTCCGGCTTCGCTTTTTGGCGGGCTGTCCTGAGAATCCTTAGCTCCGCTGGTATCCGGACCAGAAGTGCTAATCTTCATATCCTCTACCGCAGGTGTGGCAGGGTCCTTGTCAGGCTCCGCTATGATCTGCCGCTTGAAGGATGCCGGCTGTTTGGTTGGGTCAGGTGTAACCGCCGGGGAATCCGGAGTTGGTGCCGTAGATGAAGTCACCATCTCATCAGCACCGCCGGAAGTACTGTTCCCGGTAGCCGAAAACGTATTATTTTTCTGTTCTGTAATCCCTGCCGCCCTATCTGCGCCATTTACGCTATCCCCGCTGCCGTCCTGTACTGCACCCGGTTCAGATCCTGCCGCCTCTTCAGTCTTTTGCATAGTCTGTCCAGAGTTTGTATCTGCAGTCTGATTGAGTGCCACATCCACATCTGCTGCCGGCATACTGTCAGGCATGTTAAAAATAGCTATAAGCAGTATCACAGCCGCCGCCACTGCGCCGATGCCTGTCCGTGTTGCCAGGGATGAGCCCTTGGAGAATTTGCCACGGGTGCTTTTACGGGTGAACGGAACAACCTTCGATTCTTCTGTACTCGTCATGACCGGTTCCTGGTCGGCACTACGATCCAGCTCGTCAAGCCGAGGCAAAATCGAATCAACCAGACTGAAAGGTGGCTTCACGTCCGGAAGCTGCTCAAGTTGCTGGGAAAGCACATTCAGACGGTCAAAAACATCCGCGCACGAGGGACAATTGTCGATATGACGGAACATTTCTATGATTTCTTCTTGGCTTAAGTCATGATCCAGATAGCGGTGCATCCATTCCATCACCTCCGCGCATTTCATCCTGATACACCACCTTTCTGATACTCCTGAAGTCTATTCTGCAGTTGCTGCCTAGCCCTGAACAGGTACGATTTCACTGTATTCAAGGGCAGGTCCAGCGAATCCGCAATCTCGTTGTAAGAAAAATCCTGCAAATACCTCAGTACGATTACCGTGCGGTGATGTTCCGGAAGCTGATCAATCGCCTCCCGTATATCCTCTGCCAGATAACCGGACAACACTTCACGTTCCACATTATGTGTATCCGGAAACACCATCTCATGTTCATCAATGGAAACCGTTGGTTTCGTTCTTCTGAACTTATCAATACATATGTTGGTCACGATCCGCTGTACCCATGTTTTGAACTGGGCTTTTTCCTCGTAAGAACCTATTTTGGTATACACGCGGATAAGCGCCTCCTGTGAAGCATCCAAAGCATCCTGTTCATTATGCAGAATGTAGAAGGCCGTCTTATATACATGCCCTTCAATTTCTCGCAATAGGGTGATTAGAGCGTCGCGATCGCCCGCTTGAGCGGCTCTGATGAGTCCCTGCTCCACCACGAAGGTTCCCCCTCTCTATGCAATCTTACTGACGCGCAAGACTGCGAATTTGTTGCAAGCCTGTAATCAATTTTTTCGGTATCCATAATCCTTACTAAGCATACAGGGGAAGCTTCAATCATTCAAATACTCTTTTATAGAAAGATTGTAACAAAAGTGAAATCAAAAAGATGCAAAACAGCCGGCCTGTACCCTTTTAAGGTGCAAACCGGCTGCTGTGTAAATGAATCTTTGTAGAGTTGTTAATGAGTGCGGGATTTAAGCGCCCTTAATTTCCTTGAACTTCGCCACATACTTGGCGGCAAGCTCAGTGATCTGGTCGTAGCGGCCTTCCTTGGCTGGAGCGGTCAGGTTGCCACCGATGCCTACAGCGATGCAGCCGTTTGAAATCCATTTTTCCATGTTGTTCAGATCCACGCCACCGGTAGGCATAATGTTGACATGCGGCATGGGTCCTTTAACGGCTTTGACATAATCCGGTCCGAAGGCGCTGCCCGGGAACAGCTTCAATACATCCACACCCAGCTTCAGTGCTTCTTTCATTTCATTGAGTGTCATGCAGCCCGGCATATACGGGATACCGTAGAGATTACACATTTTGGCGGTTTCTTCTTCAAAAGAAGGACTGACCACAAATTCCGAACCTGCCAGAATAGCGATTCTTGCCGTAAGAGGATCAAGTACTGTACCTGCACCGATCACTGCTTGGCTTCCGTATTCGGCTACCAGCCGTTTGATTGCTACGTCGGCATCCGGAGTGGTAAAGGTTACTTCAATGTTATTCAGTCCACCTTCGATGCAGGCTGCGGACATTTTGAAAGCATCGTCTGCATTGTCGGCACGAATAACAGCTACCACGCCAACGGATGTGATGTTCTGCAATACTTTTATTTTCTTCATTATAAATCTCCCTTTCGTTAAATCCTTGATATTTAGAATATTAATTTAGGTAAATAATTTTATCTAATTTACTAACCAAAAGCCAAAACCTTATAAGAAAATAGTAATAACAATGTCTTCTTACGTCAATATGTTTTTATGTGAACAGAACGTAAAATTCTCTCAACAACCACAAAAACCCTTTTATAATAAGGGATTATCCAACCTATCCAATGTGATCATATTAAAAAAATTCATTTGAGTGAGGGGTGTCTTATTGTAGAAAACCGATTTATATGATAATTTCAAATTACAAATCATTTATACAGGGGTTGTAAGCTACCCCGAGGAGGAAATATTCATGAGCAAACAGCTGGATGCAGTTACATTCGGAGAGCCGATGGCTATGTTTTATGCCAATGAGGTGGGCCCGCTGCACGAGGTTACTTCTTTTTCCAAAGCGCTGGCCGGTGCAGAGAGCAATGTGGCTACCGGATTATCACGTCTTGAGCACAAAACCGGGTATGTAACGAAACTTGGCGAGGACAACTTCGGCCAATTTATAGTTGGTGCGCTGAATAAAGAGCAGATTGATACCGGCAGCATCACGTACACCAAAGAATTTCCAACCGGCATGCTGATCAAATCCAAGGTGTTGACAGGTGATCCCAAGGTTGAGTATTTCCGCAAAAGTTCCGCGGCCTCCAAGCTGAGTCTGGCCGATTTCGATGAGGCGTATTTCGCTTCCGCAGGGCATTTGCACGTTACAAGCATCTCTTCGGCATTATCGAAGACCTGCCATGAATTCTCGCTGCATGCCATGGAATTTATGAAGAAGAGCGGAAAAACCGTCTCCCTTGATCCGAATCTGCGCCCAACCCTCTGGCCGGACAAAGAAACCATGGTGAACACCATTAACGATCTGGCCACACGCTGCGACTGGTTCCTGCCAGGGCTCGGTGAAGGCAAAATCCTTACAGGCCTTGAGACTCCTGAAGAAATTGCCGGCTATTACCTGGAGCGTGGTGTATCGCTGGTGGTTATCAAGCTTGGTCCTGAAGGCGCATATTACAAAACGGCTGCTGGTGAAGAAGGTTATGTCGACGGCTTCAAGGTAGAAACCGTTGTTGATACTGTAGGCGCCGGAGACGGCTTTGCAGTCGGTGTAATCAGCGCGATGCTGGAAAAGCTGACCGTAGCCGAGGCCGTGAAACGCGGTAATGCTATTGGCGCACTCGCCGTGATGTCTCCCGGAGACATGGATGGACTGCCTACCCGCGACGGGCTGAAAAAGTTTATGAAGACAGGCGTGTAAGCAGGCTGCTTCCAAACAAGTGCTGCACTCTATATGCACACCCATCCCTAGAAACAGCTCATACTATAAAAGCCCTACACAGTCTTTGACAGACCGTGTAGGGCTTTTTCCTATGATAACGCCGGGACTTATGAACAAATTGTTTTACTTGGTTGGCGTTGGAGTCTGTACGGATTGCCCCAGCTGCAGCGCTGGAGGGAACCTGTACGTGATCGGCATGGCGTCCCCCTGATCCTCAATCAGAGAAAGCATAATTTTGGCGGCTTGCATTCCCATCTCATAGGCAGGCTGCCGGATGGTTGTGATAGCCGGATTGTAGATCCGGGCAAATTCGGCGTCATCAATCCCAATCACCGACCATTGGCCGGGGATTGCAATGGAATGGCGGTTCGCATATTTCAGGATCTCCCCCAGCACCAGATCGTTGGCTGCGAGCAGCGCCGTCGGCGGCTGCGGCAGGCTTAACAGCTCATCCAGCGCAGAAGCAATAGCCTCTCTTGGCACACTGCGCACGTACTCATCATTCATCCTGAGCCCTGCTTCCTCCATGGCCTTTTTGTAGCCGCTCATCCGCTCCTTACGGGGGGTGATCGCATGTTCGCCAAGCGGGAGCGACAAGATGGCGATATTCTCATGGCCCTTCCCGGTCAGCTCTTTGATGGCTGTTTTGACGGCCATTTCGTTGTCGAGCAGCAGACTCTGGGTCGTGATCCCTTCTACCAGCCGGTCCATGAATACAAGCGGATATTCCGCTTCGATCAGCCGGGTATAGGGAGACGGATGGTCTCCGGTCGGAAAAATAATCAACCCGTCCACCTGGCGGGCCACAAGCGCCTCTACATGTGTATTTTCTTTATCCGCATTCTCATCGCTATTACAGATGATCACCTGGATGCCATGGCGCTGCAGCTCATTCTCGATCGCCCGGATGCACTGGATCGACAGTGAATAATCAAGATTCGCCACAATAATACCAACCATATGCGTGCGGTTCTGCTTTAGACTGCGGGCTAGCCCGTTAGGCTGATAATTCAGCTCCTCGATTACGTCAGCAATGCGGTTTTTGGTCGCTTCGCTCATATATTTGAACCGTTTATTCAGAAATTGCGAGACCGTGCTTTTGGATACTCCCGCCTTTTGGGCGACATCTTCAATCGTCAGCTTCTTCATCTTTTCCGCTCCACTCTATATAGAAAATACCGGCTTTCCCAAACCGCTCGGCCAGAGCGAATTCACGCAGAAAAGCCATACTTTCCGAACTCACTCAGAAAGTATAGCTTTTTTTTAGTAAATTATCTAGTAATCATTATTGAGATTAGTGGATAAGCTATTTACTAGGTGTTGCAGACGGCTCGATCTTCTGGCCGTATTCTTTATACCACCAATCGTAAAACCACTGCTGGCCGCTCCGTATATTGATCGCTACCGTACGCTCCTCCCCCTTTACTTCATAATGGGCCACGAAATAATCCTCATGGGTATCCATAGCAATTGCGCTATTATGAATCTTAGCAGGCCGTTCTTTCTTCTCCATGGTGATGGTCCCTGTGAGCACCTGTGACTTCCCGGTTGCAATGTCCAGAAGCTTACTATGCTGCGTATATCCATCTTTTCCATCCTCAGTATAATTGACCAGCAGTACTTCCTCTCTGTCCGGATCAATAGCCATGAAGGAATAGTATAAAGATAAAGTAAAAGATGAATCAAATGCCAGGAGTTCTCTGGGAACTATCAACTCTCCGGCCTCAGCCTTTCTGATATCTATTATGGAAAACTTGCCTGTGTTAGGTACCCGCTCTGCCCCCAGCGTATAAGTGCTGTGGGAAAACAGAAGGTAATCTCCGGCGCCATAGATGTATCCTAAATCAAAATAGGTCTGTGCCCCGCCTGCATACAGCGGAAAAGTATATATTCTTTTGGCTGTAGCGGCTGACAGCTCCGAATGACCTTTGGGGGTCAAATACAGGGTGTATGGTTCTGTGTTATGTGTATATTTCGGCTTCATGTAATCTACCATTGGCGGTGGAGGTGACCATACAATCCCTGCAGATGTCTCAACAGCAAAAGCCCGCGACTTATTTCGATCAAGCGGCATGGGCATATAGTACTTCAATCCGCCGATTTCAAACTCTGCGGAGCTCATGTTCAACCCTAATCCCTGTGAGGCTGCTGAAGGGGAGGGTGTGGGCTGAACCGCCGCGCCCGTGGTCTTCTCCCAGAGCGAGGACAGCTGCCCGGCAACATTTCCTTTGCCACCCAGCGGCCAGATCAGAACACCGAGCACCATGAGAGCGGCCAGGCAGGTGAGGCCGAGGTTTTTGCCGGAACGGAATTTAGACTTCGCTTCCCCCTTACTGCCTGCAGCTGCTTCTATCCGTGCCATCAGCTCCGGGGTAAAGCCATCCTCTGCAAAAGGGCTGCGTCCGGCCTTGGTATACCAGTCTTTTGCTCCGGTCATTACCACATTGTCTTTCTCTTCATCTCCTGATCTCATAAGTCCTCCTCCTTCATCGCCGCTCTAACTTTGTCCCTGGCCCGCGCCAGCCTGGATTTGACTGTCCCCTGAGCTACTCCGAGCAGAGCTGACATCTCCGCCACAGACAAGTCCTGCTGGATATCCAGCACCAGCACCTCCCGGTGCTTATCCGGCAGCGCCAGGATGATCTCCCAGATCCGGCTGACCACATGGTTGCCTAGTGCTTCTTTTTCTGCGGAAGATGCCTGCCCGGGGCCTTGCCGGTCTCCAAGCGGACTGAATCTGTGCCAGAAGCTGTTCCGTCTGAAGCTGAACGCCGTATTGCGTGTAATTGTCAGCAACCAGGTTTTTATCGTAGATTGACCGCGGTACTTGCCGATCCCCTTGTACGCCTTCAGAAATACCTCCTGGCTGATATCATTTGCCTGCTCCCGGCTGCGGGTCAGAAAAAAAGCATAATGCCATACATCGGACCCGTAAGTCTCCATCATTTCCCGCAGCGTTATGGTTGGCGTATAGGCTACCGCATAAGGCAAATCTTTGCTCTGCATCTCTCTCACCCCTCGCCTAATAAGACTCTTCAGGCTGCAAATGGTTCCCTCCGGTTTCAGGAAAAATTATAAAATCGTGGGCCAAGCACGTATTTCCCAATAAAAAAGCTAAGATCAAGGAGCCTGCGGTTCCAGCTTATGTCGCACGGTGATCCCCTCCGGCTGGACCTCCATCTGGATCTCACCCTGCAGATCGGTCCGGTACACAGCGGTGCTGCTGTCAGCCAGACGCTTCAACACATCGCCATTCGGATGTCCATAGAGATTATTAACTCCTGCGGAAATTACGGCTGCACCGGGTTTCCAGAAGTTCAGCCAGGCAGCGCCCGTTGCTGTTTTGCTGCCATGATGGGCTACCTTCAGCACCTCAATCGGGCCGCTGCTTCTGATCCCGGCCTCTGTACCGCCATGCAGAATTGCATCCTCCGCCGCCTTATCCATATCTCCTGTAAAAAGAAAACTCCGGCCGTTCATCTGCAGCCGGAAGGCGACGGATTCGTGATTCTGTTCCTCCACCTCCGGAAGCACGGCCTCCCCTGCCTTATGCGGGTCCGGCCAGAGGAACATCAGCTCCGTCTTGTCATCCGGAGCGAGTACCTGCCCCTGCTGCACCGGATACAGCCGGACGCCTGCCGTAAGGGCTGTATTCATTAGCTTGCTGTAATGCTCCCCCTTGGCCAATGTTCCATTGAACAGCAGCGCCGAGACGGGTATTCCTTCAAGTACCGCCTGGAGTCCACCGGCATGGTCCTGATCGCCATGAGTCAGAATGATGGCGTCCAGCCTGTGAATGCCCCTCTGCTTCAAAAGCGGCAGCAGGGTTTTGGCTCCGACCTCGAACGGGCTTCGGCGGACGCGCCATGCTTCCTTTTTGCCAAAGCTGACAGTGCCTCCACCATCCACGAGAATATGGGCTCCACCTGGGGTGGTGATCAAAATACTGTCGCCCTGTCCAACATCCAGATAACTCACCCGTCCGGCACCGCCCAGGTGCTCCGAGTGATAGCCCCGATACAACAGCAGAACCATTGCAGCTATACCGATTAGGATAGCCCTTCCGCTCCAGCGCAAGGAGTCCGGCATCTGAAAGTGCAGTTGCTCCGCATTACTCCCGGCTCCGCTCCATATCCCTGCACGCCTTATTCCTCTGCCATCCGCCGGTTGATCCAGCGCCGCCAGCGGCTTCGTTTCATCCTCCATGGCCTGTGGAGCCAGCCGCGCTTCTGTACGCCGCTGCATGGTGTAGAGCACACCATAGAGGAGGCCATAATACAACCCCATCCACAGCAAAGTAGGAGAGCTCCAGATCGTTACACCCCCGGACCATCCATTTGTCCACTCCACAGCGCGAAAAGTGGCATCATTCAGCAGTTCAGCAACATGAGCGGTTACACCAGCAGCCGTATCCCAGAGCCGGCTAAGCAGCAGCGCAAGTGTCCCCACCGGCAGCACCAGGAACGTAATAAAAGGGACAAATACCAAATTAGCAGCGAAGGAGAGCAATGAAAACTGATTAAAATAGAAGATGGTCAGCGGAAAAGACACCAGCTGTGCAATCAAAGTAACGGACACGGCACCGCCCAGCCAGCGGGGCAGTCTGCGCAGCAGCGGGTTCACCAGAGGAACATAGATCATGAGTCCTGCCGTCACGAGAAAAGAGAGCTGAAAGCTTACGCTAAGCAGCAGATACGGATTCCAGATCAGCATAATCAGCGCCGCGGCTGCAAGGATATTCATCCCGTCCTTCAGCATGCCGAACCGGGCAGCCAGCAGGGCAATCATACTCATGATGCCTGCCCGCACAATGGATGGCCCGGCACCGGACAGCAGCACATATACAGGCACTAGTAGTAGAGTGACAGTGAGGGCTGTCTCTCTGGTAAGGCGGCAGCGTCTAAGGATGAACAAGATCACGCCGACATACACCGCGACATGCATTCCTGAGATCGCCAGAATATGCGTCAGACCCAGCTGCGAGAACTGCTTGAATGTTTCCTCATCCAAATCGTCCTGTATGCCCAGGACCAGGCCTTTCATATATCCTGCATGCGGCTCCCGGAACAAGTGGTCCATCTCCGCCCCAAGGGCAGCCCGCACCGTATCGTTCCAGCGCAGAATGCTGGCAGGGCGCCAGGAGGCAGGAGGCGAAGCCTGTACGCTTGCCGTACCTTCCCCCTTGAGCAGCCAGTGAATTCTCTGCGTCAGCAAATAGGAGCGGTAATCATAACCGCCGAAATTCCGCGCCTCCCCCGGCTGCTCCAGCTCTCCCTGAATGACTACCCGATCTCCTCTCTTCCATCCGGCAGCCACAGCAATCTCCGGTTCAGCCTGAAGCTTGATTTGTACAGCGATCCGTTCGCCTGCCGCATCTGCTCCCGGGTCCCGGTCCTCCCGCTGATTCTGCGCAAAAACTTTTTCGCCGGTTCCGCTTAGCCCCATCCGTGACAGCTTCACCGTAAAGCTCACACGGTCTCCATCCCGCTCCACAGGGGAGACGATTACTCCATCCGCGCTTACATAAGACTCATTCAGCTCCGTCTCCGATTGTTCCCATGCACCCGGAAGCAGACTGACATTTCTTCCTTCGTTCCATTCCCAGTACAGGGCAGCCGCAACCATTGACAGTCCTAACACTACAGCGATTTTCCACCCGCTTCTCCCGCTGGCAACACCGATTGCAAGCAGCAGCAGACCACCCGCTATGTACATTAAAAGCTCATGCCCCGAAAACAAGCAGCCCGCTACACTGCCCGCGACCCAGCACACTGCAAAGCTTAACAGCGGCCTTTTTTTCATCCATATTCCTCCTCGTATTTGAATATTGTAGTCCTCATAGCCGTAAGCGAACTGTGACTCTTACATGCGGATGCAGCCAAAAAATAACCCCTGCATACGCAACAATCGCGTGTACAGAGGTTCTTCCCCTGATGCTTATCTTTATTTCAGTTAATGCCGTCCTCCTGTTATTCCGAGACAGTGATCATCGTTTCCTTGGGCGGCTCATAATTCTCCAATTGCCGGAAGATGATGCCTTTGGAGCCCAGCATGGCCTCCACCTTCTCCATATCTTTGCGGTAAGGGCGCAGATAGACGATCTCTACAATTCCGCTGTTGGCCAGCATATTGGCACAGGTCCAGCAAGGTTCGTCCGTGACATAGACAGTGCTGCCCTCCCGGTCGCTCCGGTCTGTGAACAGCAGCAGATTCTGCTCGGCGTGAATGGTGCGGATGCAGCGCTGCTTCATCACCATCGTCTCCACACCATTAACCACTTCACGTTCATATTGCTCCGAGACCATGCAGCCTGCTTCTGAGCAATCCGGCACACCCATTGGGGCGCCATTATAGGCTGTGCCCAGCAGCTTCTTGCCCTGTACCAGAACCGCACCGACATGGCGGCGGGAGCAACGCGAACGTGTGGAGACCATGCAGGCAATATCCATGAAGTAAGTATCCCAATTTTTGCGGTAGGCTACAGTCATTAGTTATCTCCACTTTCTCTTTGATAGTTGTTCATTATTGTAGCATATTGCGGCGGTGTTTCACTAGGACATCGGATACGGAAAAACCTGTCCCTTCCGCTTTAATTAGCACAGTCTGCTTAATGAATATCAGACCTGCAATAGCTGCTTCGCCTAGCTTAAAAAGCTACCAGCGGTTTCAGCTTTTCCAGCATCTTCGGCCCGATTCCCTTCACCCCACCCAAATCCGCTAAGCTGCGAAAAGCCCCCTTGCTGCTGCGGTAGTCTATAATCGCCTGCGCCTTCTTCTCCCCAATGCCAGGCAGATTCATCAGGGCAGCAGCATCTGCTGTGTTAACATTTATTTTGCCTTCTGCGGAAGCCTGCCCTGAAGGTACTGTGCTCCCCGAAGCATCTGCTTCGCTTGCAACTGCTGTGGCTGCTGCGCCGTTCCCTGCTGCTGCTGTTCCGCTGGACCCTGCGGTTCCCGCGTTGCTTTCAATAGATGCTCCCGTAGCTCCAACCCCTGCGGTTCCAGTTGATTCGGCCGCATTGTCCCCTGCCGCTGGCCTACCTCCTGTCACCGTACCTCCAGCCACATCGCCTGTTACCACGGCATCTGCTCTTTCACCCTTATTCTGTTCATCTGTTTGATCCCCAATGCCCTTCTCATTTTTCCCACCAGCGGCTACTGCTGTACCCGGCTCGTCCGCTGTGCCCAGCGCCTGGGCCATACTGATGTTCAGCGTCTCCCAACCGCCGATGCCCTTATTCTCTTCCCGGTCCGCCGCCCATACCAATCCACCACTAAGCAGGGCAGCAGCGAATACCGAAGCTATTCCTTTTATATTCATATCCTTGTCCTCCTCTAAAAAATAATTTATGGTAAACAACTATCCACCCGTATATTTTCAAAAATACAGTTGAAACCTGTCATTTGTCCAAGACTCCTGCGCATACATTTAACGAAGAGTATTCCTGCAAGGCCATAGCCATACCGAAAGGAGGGTACCCTAGATGAAGGTGGGATTTATCGGAACGGGCAGCATGGGCAGTCTGCTTATAGACGCCTTCCTGTCTTCGGGTGCGCTTGAGCCATGTGATGTGCTGGCCAGCAACCGCAGCCCGAACAGGCTTCTGCAGCTTCAAAAACGCCATCCGGACATCACCATCGGCAGCAACAGGGAAACTGCGGACGGAAGCGATATCGTCTTCCTCTGTGTTAAACCGTTGGAATTCAAATCCCTGACTGATGAAATCTCTTCTTGCCTGCGGAGCGAACAGATAGTTGTATCGATCACCAGCCCAGTGATGCTATACCATCTGGAATCCGCGCTGCCGTCCAAAATAGCCAAAATCATTCCCAGCATCACCCACTGTGCCAAAAGCGGAACTTCACTTTGCATATTCGGCAGCAGGCTCACTAAACAAGATCGGCTCCTGCTGCTGAAGCTGCTGTCTTTCATAGGGGTTCCACTGGAAATTCAGGAAAGGCATACCCGGATTGCCTCTGATTTCTCCAGCTGCGGTCCCGCGTTCATCAGTTTTTTTCTTGAGCGGTGGATTGAAGCCGCTGTTGAGGCTACAGGCATAGATGAAGTCCTGCTTGGCCGGCTCGCAGGTGAAATGCTGCTAGGCACAGGTAAACTGCTGACCGAAGGTAATTTCACTCCACAGGAACTGCAGGAACGGGTAGCCGTACGCGGTGGCATTACAGCGGAAGCACTGAGCCACTTGCGGACCAGTCTGGAAGGGGTTTTTGAGCAGCTGATCCTCACCACACACGATAAATTCGATGAAGATGTCGAAAAGCTGGACACCTTATTCGGTCTGGGTGGCATCGTTCAGGGGCCGCTCGACCGTTAGAATCCCTCCACCGGCATGGAACCGGCACCCTGCTGCCAAAACCAAGAAAGCCCGCAGCACGGATTACTCCGTTGCTGCGGGCAGAATTGCGTTCTTCGCTTAACCCACTACTATATTGACCAGCTTGCCTGGAACCGCGATGATCTTGCGTACGGTTTTGCCCTCGACGGCTGCCTTCACATTCGGAAGCGACAGCGCATGGTTCTGCATATCATCTTGACCCATGTCCTGCGGGATCAGTGCACGCTGTACGATTTTACCATTTACCTGAACAACGATTTCCACTTCAGCATCTACAGTCAACGCTTCATCATAAGCCGGCCAAGCCACATAGCTGATGCTGCCTTCATGACCGAGCAGCTGCCACAGCTCCTCCGCGATATGTGGTGCGAGTGGCGACAGCATCTGTACGAAATGCTCTGCAGCTTCAGCGGACAAGGTCTCCTGCTTGTAAGCATCGTTGATGAAGATCATCAGCTGGCTGATCGCTGTATTGAAGCGCAGGTGCTCGAAGTCCTCCGTGACCTTCTTGAGTGTCTTGTGCCAGGTCCGTTTGAACTCGTCGGTACCGCCATCCGGGGTAATTTTCGCACTGATGCTGCCGTCCTCATTCACGAACAGGCGCCATACGCGGGAGAGGAAGCGGTGAATGCCTTCCACACCTTTTTCATTCCATGGCTTCGTCGCTTCCAGCGGGCCCATGAACATCTCATAGACACGCAGCGTATCCGCGCCATATGCCTCCACAATTTCATCCGGGTTAATGACATTGCCGCGCGACTTGCTCATCTTCTCATTGTTATTCCCCAGGATCATGCCTTGATTCACCAGCTTATGGAACGGTTCCTTGGTATCCACTACACCGATGTCATAGAGAACCTTATGCCAAAAGCGTGCGTACAGCAGATGCAGTACTGCATGCTCGGCTCCGCCGATGTACAGGTCAACGGGCAGCCATTCCTTCTGCTTCTCCGGTGAACACAGCTCCTTGTCATTACGCGGATCGATATAACGCAGGTAGTACCAGCAGCTGCCGGCCCATTGCGGCATGGTGTTCGTCTCACGGCGTGCCTTCATGCCGGTCTCCGGATCTATCGTTTCGACCCACTCCGTCACATTAGCCAGCGGGGATTCTCCTGTGCCTGAAGGGCGGATCGAATCCACTTCCGGCAGCAGCAACGGCAGCTGATCTACAGGGACCGTCTTCATCGTGCCGTCTTCCAGGTGCAGAATCGGAATCGGCTCGCCCCAATAGCGTTGGCGGCTGAACAGCCAGTCGCGCAGGCGGTAGGTTACTTTGCCTTTGCCACTGCCCTTTTCCTCAAGCCAGGTGATCATCTTCGCAATCGCTTCTTTATTATCCAGACCATTCAGGAAGTCGGAATTCACATGAGGTCCGTCGCCGCTGTAAGCCTCTTCTCCGACATTTCCGCCCTGTACCACTTCAACGATCTTCAGACCAAACTGCTTGGCGAATTCCCAGTCGCGTGTGTCATGTCCCGGCACCGCCATGATGGCTCCCGTTCCATATCCGGCAAGCACATAATCGGCGATCCAGATCGGCACCTGTGCACCATTCACCGGATTGACGGCGTAGGCACCCGTGAAGACACCGGATTTCTCTTTAGCCAGATCCGTACGTTCAAGGTCGCTCTTGCGTGAAGCCTTGTCGCGGTATTCCGATACTGCCGCCTTCTGCTCATCTGTTGTAATAAGATCAACCAGCTTATGCTCCGGTGCCAGTACACAGTAGCTTGCTCCGAACAAAGTATCCGGGCGGGTCGTGAATACCTCCAGACTGGCATCATGACCTTCAATGGCAAAAATCACTTCGGCACCCGTCGACTTGCCAATCCAGTTGCGCTGCATATCCTTGATGCTTTCTTCCCAATCCAGCTCTTCCAGATCCTCAAGCAGGCGTTCAGCGTACTCCGTAATTTTCAGAATCCACTGGCGCATCGGTCTGCGGACCACAGGATGGCCGCCGCGCTCGCTTTTTCCGTCGATAACCTCTTCGTTTGCCAGAACCGTTCCCAGTGCTTCACACCAGTTGACCGACACCTCTGCCACATAGGCCAAGCCACGGTTGTACAGCTGGATAAAAATCCACTGTGTCCATTTGTAATACTCCGGATCGGTTGTGCTGATCTCGCGGTCCCAGTCATAGGAGAAGCCCAGCGATTTGATCTGCCGGCGGAAATTATCAATGTTCTTCACTGTAATCTCGCGTGGATGCTGTCCGGTATCCATAGCATACTGCTCTGCCGGAAGTCCGAAGGCATCCCAGCCCATCGGGTGCAGCACATTGTAGCCGCGCATCCGTTTGTAGCGGGAGACAATGTCTGTCGCCGTGTAGCCTTCCGGGTGGCCTACGTGCAGCCCTGCGCCTGAAGGATACGGGAACATATCCAGTGCGTAGAATTTTGGCTTGTTAACCTCTTCACCTGTCTTGAACGTCTTGTTCTCATCCCAGAACTTCTGCCATTTCGGCTCAATCACCTGGGCACGGTAGCCTGTGGGGGCTGTTGTGCTTGCTGCTTTGTTGTCGCTCATCTTATGCTCCTCCTTGGAGTGTTGCTTACTTAGTTAAAACTGCTGCGCTTAAAAGAACGCCAGGGAATGAACTCTACTGCAAAAAAGTTTTGGGCTTCCGATCGCTGTTATTCTCTGATTTCTTGATTTGAACCGCTCTATGCGGTAGAAATCCGAGAATAGCACATGCTTCCGATGTGAGCTTTCCTTGGGAAAGCTTTCAGGCGAACACTTTGTTTCTACAGCTCCAAAATTTTTTTCCGTTCCGTTTCCCTGTTACTTTTTAAATCCACCCGTTTTGCCTGACGGGCAGCCAAGTCCAAGATCAGCTCAGGATTCGCTGTTCCGCTGGACTTGGCCCCAATACCGCAAAAAAACCTCCCATCCCTAGCGTATTATCGCTAGGGACGAGAGGTTTGAATTCCCGTGGTACCACCCTAGTTAGCGGCTGGATATACTTTACCCTGCCACTCACTTTGACACCCGGTAACGGGGGTGAATCGACGACGGTTCAGGCGCGGTCTTCAAGCCTCTGCTTGCGGACCCTGCGGCTTAACGCCGTTACTCCGAGGTGAGTTCATTCTTCTCCGTTAACCGGCTCGCACCCTGTGCCGGCTCTCTGCAATAACGGTCTCACGAATTAATACTCCTCTTCATCGCACTGCTATGCTTACTGATTATTCATCAGTAATGTTCCCCACATTATATACAAAAGAAGCAGTTAGAGTCAATGATTTCCGCTAGCGGCTGCAGTGAATCAGCAATCTATGAGCGATACGCCCTCATAAATCGGCTTACACCGGCTTCCGACGTATATAATACGCGAGAAAATGCTGAATCACTACTTTGCCGGCCGCGAAAACCGGTACAGCCAGGATCAGACCGATCATTCCGGCCACTTCTCCACCCACCAGCAGCGCAAAAATAATCAGCAGCGGGTGCAGATGCAGCCGTCGTCCCACCACCTGCGGCGAAATGACGTTGCTCTCCAGCATCTGGCACAGGGTGTTAACCACAGCAACGAGCAGCACGAGGCGAAGCGAGAGGGTCGAAGCCATTACAATCGCAGGTGCTGCACCCAGAAACGGCCCCATATACGGAACAATGTTGAATACCGCCACCACACAAGCAAACAGCAGCGCGTAAGGCATGCCGATAATCGCATAGCCGATGTAGGCCAGTACCCCGATAATCAGACAGACCAAAAACTGGCCACGGATGTAGTTGCCAAGCGCGTCATCAATATCCTTAAGTAGCTTGACCATAGACTTGCGGCGCGAGCGTGGCAGACAAGCGACAACGGTCCGTTCGAATACATCGAAATCCTTGAGAATGTAGAACACCAGAAAAGGCACGATAAACGCATTGAACAGCAGACCAATGGTCGAACCAATGTTATCGAGAAAATGGGAGATTCCTGCAGCCAATCGGTTTTCCAGCTGAAAAAACCAGTTATTCATGCCCATCTCGACACCAGGCGGAATCAATCTGTTATTCATGTTACGCATGAGTCCCTGTGCATGCAGTGTCATCTCCGGCAAATGCTCGTTCAATTCTTCAAGCTGCTCGATGAACATCGGAATCAGATTGATGGCAATAACTGCGAGCGAGGTCAGAAATACGGCATAGATGAGCAACACGGCAACACTGCGCGGCATTTTTCTCCCGGCGAGCATACTCACTACGGGATTCAGCACATACGAGATAATCATAGCTGCCAGGAACGGCGCAAGGATGGCTTTGAGAAAGACGAAAACTCCCATTAACATCGGACGGAGGAGCCAAACGAAATATAATATGATCAGGGCAAGCAGTACTCCGATCATCCGGCGGAACCATTTACTTTGGGACCATTGCTCCATGAATGTACACTCCCTAGCGGTAATTCTGGACTGGCTTCCTAGATAAGTATATGTATACCCGCAGCAAAATAACCGCCGTTTTCTCGTTCTTGCGGCAGCTTCCTTTAGAGATTCTGTGATCTTCGCAAAAAACGCCCAAATCCCCTGCCGCATGTTGCTGCAAGGAGTTTTGGGCGCATTAGGCAATATGTAATTCTGCTCCTGAACCAGTTGTCACTGATTTAAGAAGACGCATGAATCTGCGGGAAATCCTGGGCAATCTCTTCCCCGGAGAACAAATCGTCAAGCGAGCTGAGTGTGCCGTCTTCTTCAACCTGATACACGGACATTTTCTCGCCGTTGACCGTCAGTTCGATGAAGCAGCCCCAGCAATAGAACTGGTGGGAACCGATCTTGCCGATATCCTTGGAGTTGCAGTTTGGACACTTCATATAAAACATTCCACCTATCCGTTAACAATATTAATGGCTTTTTGAAGCCGTTCTTCGCTCATCGCGGGAACCAGTACGGAATTCTCCCCAATGGACATTCCATCAGAACAAGGCAGCCATTTGCGGCCTTCGATCAAATCAGTTACTAACCCGTCACTGATTTCCAGCGCTACTATTGTGTTTCCCAACTTTTGGTCAAAATAAACATCAGATACGCGTCCGAGGATTGTTCCGGATGCCGTAAGCACCTGAAGATCCTTTAATTTATTTTTTCCCAAAAGAAATGTATAGGGTATATGGTCAGTGTCGGCCTTCACAATCGACTCTTTACTGCGGATCATGACAGCATCCTCGCCATAAGCGACGATATCTTCCCATGCCACAACTTTCACATGACTGGAGAAAAAAGTTTTACTTTCCAGTTCAATACCCGTTATATTCCAGTTTGAATCCAGTAAAACGTCGACAATCTTGCCAATTTCGTTACCTTCTTCAACCTCGTATACAGCCAAGCCGATCATTTCTTGAAGTTTCATGGCTGTTTATGTCCCCTTTTACTTTGAGTGTACTTACGGGTTCCCTTAGGTTGAAGAGCACTCAAACACTGTAACGGCAACGAGGCTACATTTAGCCTAATCCTTTTTACGCAGCCGGTTCAGGATGGTTTCAACTTTTTGGGCCACGTACTCCATTTCTTCATTAGTATTACCCAAACCTGTGCTAAATCGAATCGCAGAGTTCAAAAGATCCTCCGGAAGCTTCATCGCCTGCAGCACATGCGAGATTTCCAAAGAACCTGAGGTGCAGGCTGAACCGCTCGCGGCAGCAATCCCCTCCATATCAAGGTTCATCAGCAGCACATCGGTTCTTGCTCCGGGAAAGCTCAAATTCAGTATCCCGGGCAAAAATTCCTGCCTGTCACCGTTAATCACGTAGCCCTTCCGCCCGATCCGGCGGTCCAGCTCCTCCAGCAATGCTGTTCGCAGCATAAGTGCCTTATCCCTGCGCTGGTCCAGCCCGGTTACTGCAAGCTCCACTGCCTTGGCAAACCCGGCTGAGTTCGCCAGACTTTCGGTTCCAGCCCGTCTGCCGCGTTCCTGGAGTCCGCCGTGCTGTCTCGGATGCAACGGGGCACCGCGCCGGACATACAACCCGCCGATCCCTTGGGGACCGCCTATTTTGTGGGCACTGAAGCTCATATAATCCACAGGCAGCTCACGTAGAGTAATAGGCAGCATCCCCAGTGCCTGTACAGCATCGACATGGAACAGAATCCCGTGCGCAGCAGCTACTCTGCCAATCTCTTGTATAGGTTCTACAGTTCCTACTTCATTATTCGCGTACATTACGCTGATCAGCACCGTATCTTCGCGCAATGCGGCTTCTACCTCAAGAGCAGATACCCGCCCTTCAGCATCTACCGGCAGATAAGTGACGGTGAAACCCTGCTTCTCCAGCGCTTCGCAGGTATGCAGCACCGCGTGATGCTCAACAGCTGTCGTAATGATATGTTTCCCTTGTTGGGCAGAGGCCGCAGCCGCTCCGAACAGGGCAAGATTATCGCTCTCCGTGCCGCCGCTGGTGAACACCCATTCATCTGGCGCACAGCCCAAAAAGCCCGCGATGGTATCGCGCGCGCCATTGATAATCTTTTTGGCGGAACGTCCGTACGTGTGCACACTGGACGCATTGCCATATTGCTCAAGCAGCATATTATACATGACCTTGGCCACCTCCGGATGAACCGGGGTTGATGCAGCGTGGTCCAAATAGATCGGTTTCATAACGATGATCTCCGCTTCTGGTTATTCAGGATTTTCATACAGGACTACTCGATTATACTGCTGAACCTGGTCTTTTACCACCTGTCAATAAACACAATATTGTAACATTTTAGGAGGGCCAGAACCATTACTTTCAGCTGGGCTTCAGCTTTTTTTCAGCTTTCTTTCCGATATAGTAATGTGGGCTTTTAGGAAAATAGAGGAACATCTACTGAGAGGGGACAGCAAATGTCACTATCCATTAACAACTATTACAATAAGAAGTATTACGACAACTACGGTCTCACCAGTGGCAACACAACCGCTGCCCGGACACGTTCCTCCTCCATCGGAGAAGTAAAAGGCACAGGCCGTACAGATCCTGCAGATTTCAATGAAATGGCCAAACTGCTCTTCAATTTGGATGGAACGGATGAAACTGGAGGGGAAGACTTCACGAATAACTATTCCCCAGCCTCGCTGGGCTCCATACAGGGCTCCTTGTACGGCGGCGGGGATATGAGAGCCCAGTTAGCACAAATTCAAATGGGCTTAGGCTCTACTGGTATGGATTCAACCGCTTTGGCAGCTACTGATGAATCCGGCAGCAGTATGAGCTCATTGCAGAATCTGCTCGGCAGCAATGGTCTCTCCTATTTAAGCGGAGACGCGCTTTCTTCACTCCTTCAATCCGTTTCATCTGATTCTTCTGTGGCCGGTTATAACGGTGTCAATACTTTGAATAGAGCCAATGCATCTACCGGAATTCCTGCAATGCTGCAAGCCATGGGCGGATTCACCCCTGCTTTTGCCTGGGGTCCGAATAGCTTGGACAACTCAGACAGCTCTAATCATGCAGATAATATGGCCCGTACAAACGGGCTAAGCGGGTTAACATCACTGGAGGCGGGTCTGACTTCCGAGGATATGAAGTCCGTACTGGCCCATCTGAAGAGCAGTCTTGAATCGGCTGCAAGCAACAGAAGCACATCTGCGGGCAAATCCAATCCACTGGCCACAGTCCAAACGATGTTGTCCTCGGTGAACTTCTCCAAGGTGACAAACAGTGAACTGTCTAACCTGTTCGGCAAGGTCCTGGGGACGTTGGCTTAAGCAGGATCGGAACAGTTTGCAGAGGGAAAGTGAAGAGTAAAAGAATTTATTAATGATTTCCTCCAGTTGATCAGGAGCCCACTTCCAAAAAAGGCCGTTGCACAGGTTCGAAGCCTCTGCAGCAGCCTTTTTGTGCAGAACCCGCAGCTTATTTCTATAGAGAGTCCAATTCCTTCAATCTTGAAGCAAGCTGTTCCTCGGAAATGACCTCAATGCCACTGCGTCTAAGCAGCGCAGAGGTCACACCCTGGCCGGGAATCTTCAGGCCGGTGAAAGTCCCGTTGTAAATCATGGAGCTTCCGCAGGAAGGGCTGTTCTCCTTAAGAACTACGATTGTCGCCTCGACCCTCCGTGCTTGCTCAAGTGCCTCATAGGCACCTTGAATATACATTCCAGTGACGTCATTTCCGAGCCGGTCTATGACCTTAGCCATTCCGTCAAGCACCGCATCCCCGTCTCCGCCGACCATCTCTGCCGGTTCTCTCGGAGTGGAGAACCCGCCAAGGAGCTCAGGGCAGACGGCAACCGCCTGATTGTTGTCCAGCAGCTTCTGAATGGTCTCATCCAGGCAAGCCGTGCCGTTGTATCTTACTTTCATGCCTGCCAGGCAGGAGCTTACTATAATCATAGGATGCACTCCTTCGCTATCATCCGCATCTTCCTTTATAATGGATGCTGAGAAATACAAAGAGCATAGCATGAGGGCTTCAACACTGTAAACAAGCCGCTGCCATAACTTCATTAATCCGGGGAGGCCACTGCAAGATGTGCGGAAGATATACCATTATGGTAAGCATGGAAGAATTGATGCTCCATTATTTTATCGAGGAAACCACCATTGTCCATTATGCACCGAAATACAATGCAGCCCCCATGCAGAATCTCCCGGCAGTCATTCATGACGGTAAGCAGAACAGACTCGGACAGCTGCGCTGGGGGCTGGTGCCCTCCTGGTCAAAAGATGACAAGCAAGGCAGCAAAATGATTAATGCGCGCCAGGAGTCGCTTCAGGACAAACCCTCCTTCAGGAACCTGATCAGCTCGCGCCGCTGCATCATTCCGGCAGACGGCTTCTTTTATTAAATGTCAATGATAAAGTCCTCCGTACATAAGAAGCTTGATATTAAGTAAAATGTCTAACATTTTATGCTTAAGGCATTAAATGACGTCAGAAGTCGAGAATTAAGGGAGGAGGATCTCGAAATGTGCGGGAGATATACTTTAACTGTTACCTTAGAAGAATTAATTTCACGCTATATTCCAGAATCAGTGGGTCTATCGTATCATGAACCTCGCTATAATATCAGTCCTTCCCAAATGGTTACAACGGTTATAAACGATGGACAAGCGAATCGTATGGGGATGCTTAAGTGGGGGCTTATTCCCTCTTGGGCGAAAGAACCTACTAAAGGTACAATAAATGCTCGTGCGGAAACTCTTCTTGAGAAACCATCATTTACGATTCCCTTTTTAAGGAAGAGGTGTTTGATTCCCGCGGACAGCTTTTTTGAATGGGAAACAACACCCACTGGAAAACAACCCATGCGATTTCTGTTGAAATCCGAAGCCATCTTTAGCTTTGCCGGCATCTATGATACCTGGACGGCGCCTGATGGAAAAAAAATAAGCAGTTTTGCCATCATTACATCAGAACCAAACTCGCTTGTTAAAAAAATTCATAATCGAATGCCGGTAATTTTAAAACCTGAAGATGAAGCCACCTGGCTGGATCGAACTCTACAGGATCCAACAACGTTAATGTCGCTCCTTCAACCATATCCGGCCGAAGTTATGATGGCGTACCCCGTTTCAGCTGAAGTTGGGAATGTAAAGAATGATTCTCCGAACTGTATAAAAGAGCTTAAAGAATAAACAAATGCTTCCCTCTATCGGGGAAGCATTTGTTTTTTAAGATCATTATCATGTGTTCTGGATCCCCTCTCATCCTTTTCAGGTATCTCAGCGTTTTTAGGCAAACCATTCCACCTATTGTTTGAATTCTTCCAACCACTCCTCCTGCCCATCCAGTTTATAAACAAGGCTGTTTTCGCATAAATTGTTGCTTTCATGACCACTCTATTACAGCTTGATATAATTCAGAGTGGGGGAGGTGTATAACAAATGTGGACCAAGGTGTATGAAAACGCAAATGAACTCTCAGTTCAAGACCAATTGGAGCTGTTTAATGCTCTTAAAAAGGATTTGTTCCCCGATCAACCAGAGAAGATAACAAAGTTGTTAAATCGTATTCGCGAAAGCCGTTTCAATGGCGGTAAAAAGAAACGGAAAATACAAGACACGCCAACGCTATCTTTGCAAGGATTGCAATAAAACATTTAATGATATGACTAACACCCCATTTTCAGGATCAAGGTATCCAGAGAAATGGGTCAAATTTATGGAAATGATGGTTGAAGGATATACATTACCTAAAATCGCTAAAAGGCTGGGTATCCATATTTCAACAGCCTTTTATTGGAGGCATAAGGTTCTGTATGCTTTACGCTCTTTAGACTTTAATCAACTTCAAGGCATTGTAGAGAGTGATGAAACTTTCTTCTGTGAGTCTATGAAGGGAAGAAAAGTAACACATCGGAATGCAAAAAAAAGAGCTACTAAGGATGAGAAAAGGGGCATTTCTGACCTTAAGATTGCCGTTGTTGTTGCCCAAGATCGAAACCACAATATGATTGCTTTGAAGGCTGGCACGGGGCGTGTAAAAGCTGAAGAAATCGATTCTGTAATTGGTAAATACATCGATTCAAAATCGTTACTTTGTACTGACACAGCTACAAACTATAAGAAATTTGCGAAGTTAAAAGGGCTACAACACGAAACTATCAATGACAGCAAGAAACAGCGGGTCAAGAAAGGCATCTATCATATTCAAAATGTTAATAACTTTCATAGCCGATTAAAAACTTGGTTGAGACGCTTTCAGGGGGTTGCTACCAAGTATTTAGATAACTATCTATACTGGTTCAGGTGATTAGAAATAGACAAGCACTTGTCCTTTGAAAAGCAGGTGGAGCAAATGCTTATTTCAGCCTGCCGAAAATCTAATAAAACAACAGTGGAGTTTTTAAGGGCAGTTTAAAAGGACCACCGCGTGGTGACCTTTATAACTAACGTGCAATCTTAAGTATTACTTTTTATTAGCAACGGCTTTTTTGCATCAATAATAATGGATACCATTCCTAATTGATTAATGGAATTCCTTGTATCAAACCGAAATGATCTTCCTATCTTCCCGTCCATTTCGTTCCAGTATGTATAATGAAAATCTCCGTTCTCATAGCAATATTCCAACAACGTTACTTCAAACCCTGCCATTTCAAATACTGATACAAAAGTTTTTGCATCATAAACTATTTTATGAGATGCCGCAGGATGATTCGTTGGTCCAGGACCTCCGACTTGAACCATCTGTTGATACCAATCGTTACGGAAATTTTTATCGGGAACTGCACAACGAATGTACCCACCAGGTTTTAAAAAATGATAACAATGCTTCGCCGCCGTAATCCCTTCCTCGTAAGTTAGATGTTCCCACACATGTTCTGCCAAAAGTGCATCAATACTCTCTGGTTCAGATAATTTGATCCAACTTTCCAAAGACAGTAAATTCAATTCATCTTCTTGGGTATTAAGCCAACCATCATACTTTGTCTGCCCTGCTCCAATGACCACTTTCATATAAATACCACCATCCAATCTTGATTGAATAATACAACTTGCATTATATGTTATTCAACAAATAAATTAATCGCATTTTGCATAAAACAACAAACTTTACGGAAACAGCGATAAACAAACAGCGATTGCGATTACCCACAGAAATGAAGATCAAACGTATATATGGTGTTCGAGTAATCCTAACGGATATGCTCAGTGGTTCAGTGAAAAAAATAAACCTGCGTTCGAGCGAGTAAAATCCGCCCAACAACGCAGTATCTTCGAAAATAATCAGGATATTTATGTACGCATTGAAGACGTTCCTGATGCCCTCATTAAGACCCCATTGCAACGAGCTATCCAAATTCTTAAACGGCATCGTGATGTTCGATTTATCAACCACGAGTTTCCTTGGCCCATCTCCATGATAATAACCACCCTTGCTGCTCAGTTTTATAACGGCGATGGCGATGTCTATGCTGCGCTTTCAAATATTGTAGACCAATTAGATACGCTTGGCGGATTGCTACAGCCTGGTTACAAGCAAAACGCTACTCTTTTGCAACAAGACTTAATTCGACGAAACGATGATGGATCCTGGTCGATCTTAAATCTAGTGAGTCCAGAAGAAAATTTTGCAGATTGATGGCATGAAAATGATCACCGTAAAGCAAAGATCTTCTTCCAGTTATGGCATACCAGGATCAGACTCGGTAGCTGCGACGAATGAGCTTTCTACGCAATCAAGTAGCAATAACGTCAAATGGGATGAAATAAATGATCCACTTGTTAATAAGGCCATGAAAGACAAGCTCAAAGCATCTGTTGATGCCATTGTACAAAAGGATGTAGATGCTTTTCATAAGACACTTAGTCCCGATATCGGTTCCGAGCATGATTATCTCTTAGACAATCCAGTCAAATTCACTGCACTAGGGAAGGCGGTTGAAGAAAATGGACGCATCTTAGTTCCTGTTAAGGGCGAAAATCAGAGGACTGACAGCAATGGAGCGGAGATGACCTATACATTCTATTTCGAAAAAGACAAAAGTGGTGAATGGCAGATCGTTGTTATAGACTAGCATAAAGACATTAAAGGGGCCGATCCATATGCCATAGATTGACTCATTGGGGTGGCCCACTATCATATGTATCAATTATTGTATCAAGAAGTAAATACCAAAAGAGCAGCGATCCCTCCATTTTGGAGTTCAAGCTTGTCCCCTAAAAGTTACAGTCCTGATTCGAAGCCGTTGCAAAGGACTCGCAGATAAATACTAGCAACACCTCATTTTCTCAGACACAAAAGGAGCGTTGAACCCTTGAATTTCAAAGGTTCAGCGCTCCTCTTTACTTGATATTAAATGTAAAACATGTAATTATCCGCTTGACTTTCTTCTTTAAAGTTGATCAGGTCGGACAAGGTTGTCGAATCCAGCACATCAGCGATGCTGTCGCGGATGCGCAGCCAGAGGTCGCGCTTCGCCGGGTCGTCTTCTTCAGTGAAATCCACAGGTGAAATAGGTCCTTCCAGCACGCGGATGATATCTCCAGCGGTGATTGTGCCGGATTCACGGGATAAAATATATCCGCCGTAGGCTCCGCGGATACTCTTCACCAGTCCCGCGTTGCGCAGCGGTGCGATCAGCTGCTCCAGGTAATGCTCGGATAGTCCATTTTTCTCGGCAATGCTCTTAAGGGATGTGGGACCTTCGCCAAATTTCAGGGCAAGCTCCATCATAATGGTTAATCCATAGCGTCCTTTTGTCGATATTTTCAAAGGTGCACCTCTTTCGGTTTAGTTGCTGGCGTTAGTTAATCTAATCGTTGCATCACATGAGAAATGTCATATCAACGTATTCCGATGTTTGCTCTCAGCTTATGTTATCATATCCTTGGACACATTTGGAGCGGAAACCGTAATTTTTCGCAAGAATGTTCGCCAGTGGTGGACAAATTGTCAAATATTCCGTTAGATCTGCTACAATTTGCAGTTGGCTAATGCAGTCTGGGGTAGACAGGTATGTTATAATACACATTGAACCGGGTTCTGCAACCTACCGGTATTTTTTGCATAGAAAATGGTGATTTCGATGACAAAGGCAAATCAGGATACACGTGTCGTTGTCGGCATGTCGGGAGGCGTCGATTCCTCCGTTACGGCACTTCTGCTCAAGCAGCAGGGCTATGACGTCATCGGCATCTTCATGAAGAATTGGGACGATACTGATGAGTTCGGCGTATGCACAGCCGAGACCGACGCCGAGGATGTCCGCCGCGTATGCGAGCAGATTGATATTCCTTACTATACCGTTAATTTCGAGAAGGAATACTTTGATAAAGTCTTTTCCTATTTCCTCGATGAATATAAGGCTGGGCGGACACCCAATCCGGATGTCATGTGCAACCGCGAGATCAAGTTTGGGGAATTCCTCAACAAAGCGCTTCAGCTTGGTGCGGATTATGTTGCCACAGGCCACTACGCACGGGTCATTGAAGAAGACGGCGTCTTCAAGCTGCTGCGCGGCGTGGACAACAACAAGGACCAGACCTATTTCCTGAATGCGCTGAATCAATATCAGCTCTCTAAGGCCATGTTCCCGATCGGACATCTGCCGAAGCCTGAGGTGCGCCGGATTGCCGAGGAAGCCGGTCTCTACACCGCGAAGAAAAAAGACAGCACCGGCGTCTGCTTCATCGGCGAACGCAACTTCCGCGAATTCCTCAGCCAGTACCTGCCGGCTCAATCCGGTGACATGGTGGATATCGCCACCGGCGAAGTCAAAGGCCGGCATGATGGACTCATGTACTATACGCTGGGCCAGCGCCAGGGTCTTGGCATCGGAGGCTCCGGTACAGGAGAACCCTGGTTCGTTGCCGAGAAGGATCTGGAACGCAACGTTCTGTATGTGGTTCAAGGAGACAAGCACCACAGTCTGTACTCGACAAGTCTGATAGCTTCCGGTGTGAACTGGATCGAAGCAGGCACACTCGGAACTGCCCCGGTGAAGTGTACCGCGAAGTTCCGCTACCGCCAGCCTGATCAGGGTGTAACCCTGACCGCGCGTGAAGACGGTACGGTACATGTAGCTTTTGATGTGCCGCAGAAGGCGATCACACCGGGACAGGCTGTCGTGTTCTACCTTGGCGAGCAATGCCTGGGCGGTGGGATTATCGAGACTGCCGAGAAAGTCGTGCCGCAGCCGCAAGTGTAATTTTGCCGCATTGATGATATAGCCGTATGCAAAAGAACCTTCAAGACCACAGAACTGTGGGTTGAAGGTTCTTTTGCATGATTTTACATAAAAATGTACTGACTCTTCATATCTCTATCGGGATTCCAATTCAATTATGGCTGGAGCCCCCATACCAATACGCCATTCAAATACAGCGGCACCCGGTTCCAGTCGGTATAGGCTGTTTTGGTTGGATCGTAAGAATAATCTCCTGTCTCATTGTAATTGCTCCAGTCCGTTTTGTTGATCCGCAGCTGAATCTCCCCGGTGTTCGCACCAGGTGCCAGGCTGCCGGCTGCCGAACTGAATGAAATCTCAACGTAATAATCCGCTCCGGCTACAGCAGGAACAAGCTTCACGAAGCTGCCCTGCACATTGCCGTTGCCTACCGTAGCATAATCCACATTGAACTGCTGGGCCTTTTCCCCGTCAATGGTGTAATAATAACGAAGCTTGAGTTTGCTGAGATCAACCGCTGTAGTTCCGTTATTGATGATCCGCAGTTGTGGACGGAACTGTGAGTCGCCGGCATTCGTATCCGTTGTGCGGTACTGTACCACCAAATCTCCCACTGTCGGTACAGGCACAGCTGTAGGTTTGGCAGAGACTTCCGGAGAATCCGGGCTGGTCCCCACTTCGTTAGTGGCGCTCACTACATAATAATAGGTTGTATCATTATGCACATTAATATCGCTATAGGTGGCCTGAGTGACAACACTAAGTGTAGTGTAAGGTCCGCCGCTCGTGGTTGACCGCTTAACCGTATAGCTATCTGCACCTGTCACCTTGTTCCAGCTAAGCGCAACCTTTTTGTCGCCGGCTGCTGCCGCTGGTTTGGATGGGGCTTTGGGTATAGTGGGTTCCACATTGCCATTGTTGATCAGACGGTCATATTCGGCATAGGCGGTGGCCATATCCACCTGTGACCAGAACCGGTGATAGGTGAATTCAGGGGCTCCATTCTCCCATGTCTTGGTTACTGGATTGTAGGAGCTGTTATATTTCGATTGCAGATAACTCCACTTCGGATCATTTTTGATGTCCGGAAGTACATCCGTATAGCTTGCATATACTCCATTTCCGCCTTTAGCCGGATCAGAGGCTACGGTAGAACTGCCCGGTATGGTGTTTCCCTGTCCAAAAGTACCCGTCCAGCCCGCAGGGAAATACACTTCTTTGGTGAAGTAGCGGGAATAATCCGCCCGCTTCTCTACTGTAGTGATACCAACCCCGTCATTATAGCTCCATGCTGTATCCAGCAGTGATTTGGCCAGCTGTGAAGCCGTTCCGCCAAGCGCAGTATTGCTGCCATGCTCTGCTTTATTTCCAGCAGCAAAGAACGTGAGTGCTTTGATATAGCTGCCCAGCACGCCTGTATCCTGGCCCGGATTCTTGGTGACGGCCTTCAAATTGCTGTTGCCGCTGAAATTACTGAAGCCGTTCCAGGTATTCGGCTGTCCCTGCCACTCCACATTGCCCGGAATCCAGAACTCACCGGGTGCGGATACAGTAGCCACTTGCGGGTTAGCACCGCCCATAATCCGTTGTCCTTGTTTGTTCAGATAATACCCCTCGGAATCTGTCACCGGACGGCTGCCGACAAAAGCATAGTCAGTAGACCAGTCGATCCAGTTCTCTACGACGCGTTTGGCCATTTGGAAATTAGCCGAAGTGGTATCTCCGCTGGAAGCCAGAATATAATACAGTTCAGCTACCCGCTCTACACTCCATGCCTGCATTCCGAACCAATTATTGGACGGAGGATCATGGTAGACGGGCGCTTCATCATAGGCCATGCCATAAAATGTGCTTGTACCCGCTGGATAAGCGCTGTATGAGCCCTTATAGCTGTTAGTGGCTCCACCCGCTATTGCCCCTTCGGATGACTGCAGCCAATTGTAGAATTCCAGTTGGCGGGTCAGCGATTTGCTCCAATCCTGTCCCGCCGTTGCTGAAGCCGGAACGAGGCCCCCGGCCGGATCAGAAAGGGCATACGCAGCAACTACGTTCTGGTAGCCCTGATGAGTATGACTGGCGCCAATTCTCCACGCCCAGTTCCCGTTTGCGCCAAGGCCGCCGCCCCATGCGGTATACCAAGCCATCAGATAATGGCTGGCATCCTTGCCGGTTCCGGCTTCCGGCGTACCGTCTGCCGCACTGCCGATCTTTTGAAAATACTTGTCGTACATGCCGTAGCGCAGATAGTCGCCCATTTTTTTGGCTTTGTTCAAATAAACCGGATTGTTATAGCCAAGCTCTTTAGCCCAGTACATAGCCTGTACTGCTCGTGCGTCAGCGTCCGTCGCATCGGTGTACCGCCACTGTGCCGAAGGGACATTGCTTTCTTTGGTGAACAGGCTCATGAAGCCTTCATTGGTTTTGCCGAATGATTTGTCATCCTGAGATGGATGCGGGACCGCCTCCCACACGGATTCCTGCTCGCCCCGCTGAAAAGTATTCACATAAGCGGCTGTATGCGAAGGATTCAGTAAATTGCCGAACCCGTACCAGTTGTCCACGTCTACAAGCCAGTGCATCAGATAGGTCTGATTGTTGCCATAGGTAGACTTTAGTTCGGTATCCAGCGGATCTTTACCCGCAGTGTACTTGCCGTTCAGGGGGCTCGGATATTGATCCGGCTGACCGAACTCGGAGGCGTAAGTCGCCGGACTGTTCGGGTTGTAGTTGCTCATTGTCGGCTGTTCCTGCACACCATCGCCTTCATTAACAGGTATGATGTATTTCTCCATGTTGTCCCAGGCAGCCTCCAGCTTGCTCCAGTCCCCGGTATGATAGCCATACAACACCTCAAGCCACATCCAGTAGCTGTAGGCCTCCGAGGTAGTCATATGCCCATAATTGGGCGCTTCGCTGAGCAAGGTCTCTACCGAATGATACGGGACGCCTTCAGCCGAGAAATAGCCGCTTGCCGGGTTTTTCAGTTGGGCGTAAAGTTGCAGGAACCGCGTCTGTTCCACCGAAGCAGCTTTTGCTGTTGCGGGTCTGAAATTAAAGGTACCGGTCATAAGGGTGAGAATCAGGACTGCAGCCATGGCCAAGGAAATAGGTTTCTTGATTGAACTTAGCTTTATCATTTTGGCATGCTCCCTCTCTGGATCAATTTATGGTTCCAATCCCCAAACCAATTTCCCTTCATGGTGAAGCGTGACTTTATCCCAATCTGCGAAGGTCTGCTGGGTTCCGCCATAGGAATAATCGTTGTTTTCATTGTAGGCTGTCCAATCTGCTTTGTTGAAGCGCACCTGGATTTCACCGGTATCCGCGCCTGGAGCAAGATTCCCGGCACCTGCAGCAAAAGAAATCTCCACATAAGAATCTGCCGTCGCGCCAGGAGCAGCCAGCTTCGCAAAGCTGCCGCTTAGATTCCCGCTGCCCACGACAGCGTAGTCACAGTGAAATTCCTGCGGCTTGTCTCCGTCAACCGTGTAATAGTAGCGGAGCTTCAGTCCGCTAAGTGCTACCGCCTGGGTTCCTGTATTCACGATCCGGAACTGGCTGCGGATCTGCGAATCCCCGGGACTCGTATCATTCGTGCGGTATTGCACCCGCAGATCTCCCTTGGCAGGTATCGGAGTCTCACGCGGCCGGGCAGAGGCCTGTGAGGAAGCTGTGCTCTCCCCTACTGTATTTGAAGCGGTTACAACATAATAATAATCCACTCCGTTCACCAGCCCGCTGTCACTGTAGGCTGTTCCTGTTACTGTTCCAATAACCGTATATGGTCCGCCGCTGACCAGTCCACGTTTGATGTTGTACTGTGCTGCGCCGCTAACCGCATTCCAGGTCAACGAAACACTGGCATTTCCTGCGGCTGCCTGCAGTCCAGTTGGACGGCCCGGAACCTTGGGTTCACTGGGATTTCCGCCGGACGGCAGCTCTCCGTAGACCTTAACACCTGCGTCGAACACCGGAATATACGGATTCTTCACAGGAGCGGAGGCACTTGAAGCCACGCCCTGGAAGGAGAAATCATTTGTGTTATCCCAGAAAGACGTGTTCAGTGGAGCACTAATCCGGAACTGGATCTCCTTGTGGTAGGCCGATTGCCCACCAGGATAAACCGGTGTGCCGGTGAAGTCAATTTTCGTGTAATAAATATGATTCGCTTCGTCAAAGGGCAGCAGCGGCGAAACGGTCCCGCCCTGGTTGTAGCCTCCTGCTTTGACCGTGATATCCTCCGGTCCATACCCTGCGGCCTGAGCTTCACTTAGGTCCACATAGTAATTAAATGACATCGAGCTGCTGGAACGTGCCGGCCAGCCGGAACGGTTATTGATCAGCGCCCGGATTTCCACAAAATTGCTGCCGCTCGCATTCACCGAAGTCTCGGCGAACATTTCATCCTCCCGCGTTTCCGCCGGAGGGAAGTTGCTAAGCGGCTGCTGCCCCTGCCCGTGCAAGAGCATCATTTTGGCCAAAGCGCCTGTAAAAGCTGAATTGTAATCCGTCGCAACTTCATTCGAGACATAATCGCCGATCGAATCCGTATAGCTGTCGGTCTTGGAGGGTCCACCCACCAGTGCACCATACAGAACATGGCGGTGGTTGACAGGGGTTGTCTGGCTGTCGCTCCAGGAGCCATGTGAAGTCCGGTGATGCGGATGCTGCGGTGCATTACTGCCGAAGCCGATGACATAGCTGCTGCTGCGGGGATTATCTCCCAGCATATAGGTCATCTGCCGCTCGGCAAACGTCCGGGTTGTATTCCGCTTTACCGGATCGGTTACCCAGTCTGCATAGACAAAGGCCAGAAACGCCTGATTTGCCGCATATCGCAGTGCCCCCCACTGGTCCAGATGCGCAAGCCCCCCCGGTGTATAGGCTACACGGTCGGTTGTCCCGTTCACCCCGGTTGTCCAATACTGCATATTCCGTTCAGTAGATTGAATGAACCGGGGATCGCCTGTGATACGCGCGAGCAGCAGCTGTGCACCATAATGCTTGTCATCCCAGGACTGGGTCCACTGATAGCCCCACTGACCAGATTGATTGGTGCCCCACGAGTTGCTGGCGGCTACGGCTTTGTCCAGATAAGTCTGTTCGCCAGTCGCCATATAGAGCCAAACTCCGCCCCAGCTTAATTCGTCGGCATAGCCGCTCCAGGAATTGTAATACTGCTTGGCGTCAGTGATACTATCGGAGTATACCCCACGGTACGTATCGGCAAAATTGTACAGCTGCTTCGCATGCAGCAGCAGCTTGTCCGCATATGCCGCATCCGAGTCCCTGAAAATGATTGATGCCGATGCTAAGGCTGCAGCAGTTTCTGCCGCCAGATCTGAGCCGGGATGAGCAGCATCAATCTTGTACGACGGACGCGCCATAGGCATGACCTCCGCCGGCCCCCACCAATTGTGATCCGCCGTACCGTTACCGACCTGTCCCCACAGCTCATTGGGAGCGGTATGCGCTTTCACAAAATAATCTGTTGCCCAGCGGATGTTGCCAAGAATCTCATCCAACTGGCCTGATTGCACATAACCATCCTTGTACTCATAGACTGACCATGCCAGCATGGTGGCTGTGTACGCCATAGGAAACCCGAATTTAACATGGTCTCCCGCATCATACCAGCCTCCGGTCAGATCGTGACCGACATCCGCACCGTCCTGCAGCCCGGAGTCACCTCTCCATTCCACACGGTTATTACCCGGCAGGTCCCCGGATCGCTGAGCTTCATAGAAATAGATAGATTTCTGCAGTGCCTCTGCATAATTGAATCCACTTCCCTCCGCTTTGCTGACTGACGGGTGAAATGCTGCTCCTGAGACCAACGTGCATGACAACATTACACATAAAGATAAGATTAGGCCTTGCTTCCGTTTCTTCAGGTTCATCCAAGCCCAGCTCCCTTCTTCTTCCTCATCTTACATGCCTGCTCGATCCCTTTCATCACGGACCAATACCTCCCCAGTGTCCAGACTGTAATCGTGTTCATTCGCCAGATTCATCTCCCACCTCCCACAATCATGTCAGGATATACTCATCCCATATACACATATACCATATACAGGGATTTAATTCTATATATTTACAGTAAAAAATCTCTCGAAAACAGTATTTTTTGTAAAAATATTTCCATTTCGATCATATTTTCGCGTGGATATTCGACTTCTATCCAATCTCCACAAAAAAAACCATTCTCTTACGAGAGGCCATGCTGCCCCATTTCGTAAAAGAACGGTTCTGTACAAATTTTTCCACTTCTTGATGTACGCTACTGTCCGCGCCGCAACCCTTGGTTATGGCGGATCTTCGCCTCATTACCCTGTTCGGTAGCCTGATAAAAGACCCTTCGGGCAATCGCCTTCGGCAAATATTCCTGCTTCACATAATGGCCGGGATGATCATGCGGATACTGGTATCCTTCGTGGCCAAGCACCGATGAGCCCTTATAATGCGTATCCCTTAGATGGAGCGGTACCTCGGCGGATTTCAGTTCCTCAATACTATCCAGCGCGTTCGAAATCGCCATCACGACGGCATTCGACTTCGGACTCTCCACGGCGAACAGAATGGCCTGTGCGATGTTCAGCCTGGCCTCCGGCCAGCCATTATTGCGGTAGGCCTCGAGAGCACTGACCGCCTGTACCATCGCCTGCGGATTGGCCAAGCCGATATCCTCGCTGCTGGCCGCAATCAGGCGCCGGATGAACGTCATCGGGTCCATGCCAAGCTTCTCCACGGCATAGAGGAACCAGAACAGAGCAGCATCGCTGGACCCGCGGATGCTCTTATGAAAAGCCGACAGGATGTCGTACTGCGTCGATTCATCGGCTTTGACAATCGGACGGCGGATGGATTCCTCCGCTACCGCAAGGGTAATATGAACGCTACCGTCAGCCTCCGGTGCTGTTGTCATGGCAGCCAGCTCCAGCGCATTCAGTGCGCGCCGGATGTCGCCGTTGGCCATGCCGGCAATATGCTGCAGCGCTTCTTCATCCGCCTGCAGCTGCATGAATCCCAGCCCCCGCTTCTCATCAGCCAGCGCTCTGTGCATCGCAACCAAGCTATGCTCACTTGTCAGTGATTCCAGCTGAAACAGCGTGGAGCGGCTCAAAAGGGCTCCGTTTACATAATGGAACGGGTTCTCGGTAGTCGCTCCGATAAAAATTATCGTGCCCTTCTCTACAGCAGGCAGCAGCGCATCCTGGCGGGAACTGTTAAAACGGTGCACCTCGTCCAGGAACAATATCGTCTTCGAGCCGTACAAAGATTTATTGCTCTGGGCACGCTCAATGACCTCACGCACATCCTTAACCGATGCCTCCACCGCATTAAGACGTACAAATTCCCCCTGCGTATGATGGGATATAATATGGGCCAAGGTCGTCTTGCCGCAGCCGGGCGGGCCATAGAGCAGAATGGAAGACACCTGGTCGGCTTCAATCGCACGGCGAAGCAGCTTGCCTGGTCCCACAATATGCTCCTGGCCGATATATTCATCGAGATTCTCCGGGCGCATCCGGTCTGCAAGCAGACGTCCGCCCGCGGGTTCCTCACCGAAAGAAAATAAATCCATGATTCCACTTCCTTGCTATGATCTTGTAGGCGTTGTAAAGCATTTCCGCTCTCTATCATACCACACGGCAGCAGCAAGCGAAGTGGAAACGGCTTCGTCGTCCTATAAAAGGACGATATCCGTTTCAGCGAGAAATAGAAGGATCATTTATAGCGTGAAACATATAAATGCTTATATTTAAATAAAAGAGCATGACCTCGCTCTCCTGGCGGGTGCCATGCTCTTTGTTCAAAGTTCAGGCTAGCGGTTCATCGCCAGCCGTGTTTTTGAAATAATCTTGCGAATGCTTTCTTCAGATAAGTGGTACCTCTGCTGCAGCTCGTTCACCGAGCAGCCGCTGCTGTGACTGCAGAAAATTTCCTCGTTGCGGCTGGCAATCTCTTGCCTGGAGCCGCTGTTCTCGCCCCATCTTACCCGCTCTTCCGTTTTCTTCGGGATGTAGAGCAGTTCACCCTGGATGTATCCCTGTAGCTCTTCGAGCAGACCCGGGGGGAGCACATCCTTTCCATTTACATAACTCACGTACCGTTTCCTCCTTCAACAGGTGTGTTCCCTTGTGTCCGATCACTGCGCTGTTCATCAGCTTCATGCCACCTGCCTCCTTTCTTCTCCTCAAATTTGGTAAAACCGTAATTTCATTATATAAAACCCTGTGGTTAGCGTCTACATTCAATGTAATGTACTCTTCATAAATGATAAGGAGGCCTCGCGGCCTCCTCGTATACAGGCTTCCGTACTAGACGGAAACCACCTCGTATTCTGAAAACATTCCAATCAGCCTCCTTCCAGAAGTAATCTTGCCCGGCCGGACACTTATTATTAAGCCATAGGGAAGCCCCGGTTACAAGTTCAAGAATAGTTATAATCGTTCTCCACCAGAAGAAGTAAGATGTTTCCCGTTCATGGATGAAGGTATAATAAGAGCAGACCGCACATGAAAGGAGTATTCAAGCTGAGATGAGAGCAACTGACGGGCTATACAAACTCATTGGCGCCAAGCGCGTTAATGCCAATCCATCTGAGACTGGGCTTCACAAGTCAGATCAGCATACACTCCTCATAGTGATCAAAGGCAGCGGCGAAGTTGAAGCAAAGGGCTATTTGTCTGCGCTGCGTCCTTGCGATGTGCTGCTGCTGCTCCCTGGAACATTATGGCACCTGCATGTGAAGGAGCAGCAATCCTTGGAATACTGCTCCTTCACCTTTGATGTGTATTCAGAGAATGATCAGTATACGCTTCAGCGGGGTGAGCTGGAGGCCGGTATTTATCCGCCCATACCATGGCCTGAAGCAGTACAGAGGGCCTGCACGATCTGCTCGGGCTGGCAAGAAGGTGAATGGGAGCGGATGGAATCGACTATCCGGTTTCAGGAGCTGCTGCTTCATCTATGGCGGCCAGTAAAGAACGAGATAGTGAAAGACCATGCTTCAGCCGGGGCGATCAGCCAGTCCAAGACCTATATCGATACTCATTTCGGACATTCCTTAACCCGGGAAAAGCTTGCCCGAATGACAGGAATGAGCGTGGCCCATTACTCCCGGCTGTTCAAGAAACAGGTAGGACAAAGTCCAATGGAGTACCTGAACACTGTCCGCATTCAGAATGCAGGTGATTTGCTGCTCCGTTCTGAAATCACACTCCGTGAAGCTGCGAACCGGGTGGGCTATCAGGATGAGTTCTATTTCAGCCGTAAATTCAAAGCAGCAACCGGTATCCCGCCAACCGTTTATGTCAAAAAACAACGCATGTCCACACAAATTGCTTCCATAGCCCATCCTTACACTTCCCACTTGCTGGCACTGGGCTTAACGCCTTATGCAGCGCTGGTCAACCCTTCATACGGCCCTGCCTCCGGCTTGAAGAATGTAATCAGTCTAGGGCATGATCAGCCTGACATTGACAGTCTGGTCCAAGCCCGCCCAGAGTTGATTATCAGCTTCGAGCAATCGGATTACGCGGAACCGGACAAAGCTTCTTTGTTCCCTCACATTGCACCAACCTGCACTGTGCCTTTTGAAGGCGATTGGCGTGAGCATTTCCAAATGATTGCGAGAGCGGTGAACCGTCTGGAGATCGCGCAGCAGTGGCTGGCGGGGTATGAAGTACTCGCTGAGAGACTGAGGGCAAACGTTAGGGAAAAGATAGGAGACAGGAAGGTTGCAGTAGCGCAATATGAGAAAGGCAGCTTCCGCTTGTTCGGCAGTCGTAATTTGGGTACAGTGCTCTATAACGATCTTCAGCTCTCCAGACCCCGTCAATTAATGAATGTGGATCATTCTGTCATCCTTACTGCAGAACAGCTCGTGGAATGCAGCATTGACCATCTGATACTATTCACATCCTGCGACGCTCTACAGCGTACCGCGATCCATCGCTCGCTTGCCTCACAAGTGGCATGGAAGGACCTAAAAGCTGTTCAAAAAGGACATATCTATGAAATCGGGGATTCCAGCCGCTATTCGTGCTACACCTCCTTGGCCCACGATTTATTCCTGCGCCGTTCAAGTGAATTGCTCATGAGCCAAATGTCCAGATGATGAGCATATTTGTCCATGGCCCCCTTGCAGACCACTCCTTATAATAAGCATTGATAATGATTATCAAACTCATTTATGAAAGGTGTGGGCTTGTGCTTCCAAGCATTCGTAGGTTTAATCACAAATTTAATCGGGGGGCCATCGGCCTGATTGCAGTTTTAATGCTGGGGCTCATCGTCGGATGCAGCAACAGCAGGAATAACGGAAATGCGGCAGAGGCAGCAGCCCCTTCCCCATCACCTGCCAATACGGCAGAGCATTCAGAAACCCGGATCATTTCCACAATCAAAGGGGATATAGAAATTCCGGCACATCCGAAGAAAGTCGCGGGCATGCTCTATGTTTTTGCAGACCACTTACTAGCACTCGGAATTGAACCGCATGCCATGGTTACATACAATGACCTGGGATTCCCCGAATACTTGGCAGACCGGATGAAGGATACTATCGCCATCGGTTCGGGTGAAGCTCCAAATCTGGAGGCCCTGCTTGAAGCGGAGCCGGATCTTATTCTTGCCTCAAAGACACTGAATGAAGCTAATTATGAGCAGCTGTCCAAGATCGCGCCAACAATTCTTTTTGACAACGAGAATGATGAGGATTGGACAAGATTCCGGCAGACCGCAGAGATCTTCGGGAAAGAAGCTGAGGCTGACCAGATCCATACCGATTATGAAGCCAAGGTAGCCAAGGTAAAAGATGAGCTGGCTGCTGTTGCCCCCAATGAGACCGTCGCTTATCTGCGGGTGCAGGACAAGCAGCTGCAACTGATACAACCCGGTGACAACTTCACGTTATTCGGCCCGCTTGGATTGACTCCAGCTTCTGTTGAAGGCATAGATTTTAAGGACTCCTGGAATGTAGCCATCTCCGAGGAAGTTCTCCCTGAACTGAATCCCGACCGTATGTTCATCATTCTCCGGCCTGGTGAGAGTAATAAGGCAGCGCTCGATAATATTATGAGCACTTCAATCTGGGCGAACCTTACGGCCGTCAAGAACAAGCATGTGTATATCGGGGATGCGAATCTATGGTTTGCAGGCTATGGCCCAATCGGTCTGAGTAATGTCATCGACGAAATTTCGGGTGCTTACTCACCGGAATCTTAAGGGACGCTGCCATGAACCATTCAGACAGCCAGCTTATACAGACGATACGCGGGAGAAGAACAATACAGGAATTCAATGGTGTCCCTATTGCCCAAGAAACCCTAATGGACCTGCTGGACAACGCGGTCTGGGCACCATTTCACTCCACAAAAGAACCATGGCGGTTCATCCTTTTCGTTGGTAATGGCCGGGCAAAGTTTGCTGATGCAGTACTGGCGGCACGCTCCGCAGCATTCGCTCAACAGTATGGCACACAAATCTATGATGCGTATTGCAGCCAAACCCCGGCCCATCTTGTCGTGGTGATGAAAAGCGATCTTCCCGTAAAAGCCTGGGAGGAAGCTCTCGCAGCGACAGCCGCCCTGATTCAAAACATCCAGCTGTTGGGTTGGGAACAGGGGATCGGAATGGTATGGAAAACAACCGCCTTCAATGAAGCCTCCTCCTTTCGGGCAGCATTAGGCGTCTCAACGGCTGAAAAGGTGGTCGGCACCCTGCATATGGGATATTTCGATCCCAAGAACCAGCCCGCTCCCAAACCGCGCACAGCTGCAGCAGACCTGCTTACGGTCATAAAAGATTGAAAAAAAGGATCAAATACAAGCTGGCCAGCTTGTATTTGATCCTTTTTTATGCACCCATTTCGCATTCTATCGCAATGGATGGAAATGCAGAAACGCGAAAAATCGAGCCAAGGCCGCCCGGTGCGTATCTACCCTGCGCAGTCTTGGCTCGAGTATTATATAATTTCTGGCTCCGGCCACCCTAGTGCAGTCCCATCCCCATTCCGAAGATACGTCGGAAGGCTGCCGCCATGCAGCATCCACAGCTCGTGGAGTGCACGGGTACAGCCTACATACATCAGCTTAGCATCCCAGGCCGCATCGCCGTAATGGTCCGAATCGGCATCAGCGAGGATTACAGCATCGAACTCCAGCCCCTTGGACAGGTAGACCGGCAGCACGGACAGCCCGCCCCGGTATTCGGTCATGCTGCCGTCGATCAGATGAATATCATCGAACGACCCAGCAAGCTCTGTGTACAGCTCTGCGGCTTCCCGCAGGCTGCGGGTCAATACAGCCACTGTCCGGTATTCCCGGCCCGAGAGCGATGCCAGCGCCGTTCTAACGGCCTCCATGCGGCTGTCCCCGCCTGCTGTATGCTCCGGCTTCTCTTCTGCGTATGGAATCAGCCGAACCGGATTTCCGCTGCGGAAGACGGGTACGGCCAGCAGGCTGCTGCCGACTCCGGCGGACAGAATGCCGTTGGCAAATTCGATAATCTCCATGGTTGAACGGTAGCTGCGCGTCAGCGCATGGTAAGCCGTGTGCTCAGGGGCGAACAGGGTCTGCATTTCTTCCCAGGCATGCACGCCTTTATAAGCATGAATCCCCTGCGACAAATCGCCCAGAATGGTAAAGGAATGACCTTTTACATACAAATCCAGTACTGCAATCTGAAAAGGTGAAAAATCCTGCGCTTCATCAATAACAATATGGTCAAAGCGGCTGCTGCCTTCATTTCCGTTCAGCAAATAATGAATGTACAGCAGCGGCGGCAGATCCTCTTCATGCAAAATGCCTTTTTTGAGATCCTTGACCGTCAGCTTCAGCACACCTTGCGGAATTCTGTCCGGCGCCTCTGCCGGCCAATCCTCAGGGACCTTTACGGCACGGAAAATCTGCTTGTAGATCATCAGCGGATCATATTTCGGCCATTTTGTGCTGTAGGCCTTTTCGCGCGCCGCACTTTTCTTCTTCCGGTCCTTAAGTGCCGCAGCCGAGGGGCTCTTCTTCAGCTCCATTTCAATCCAGCGGTGAATCCGCGCCATGACCCGTTCCTTGCGCTTGGCCGGCGGATACGGAGCGTACTCCTCATTATGCCAGCGCAAAATCATGGACCGGCGCAGCACTGAGCCTTCCCAGGGACTGAAGTCGCCTTCCGGCACCGCACCGTTCTCCAGGAGGCCAATAGCAGACTCAATAATTCCCATCAAGGCAGTCGATCCCTTGAAACGGCCTGGTGTTTCTTCCGTAATCTCCGGCATACCGCCTTCGCGTTCAAACCAAAGATTCATAGTATCTGCTGCATTCTGCTCGGGCAGCACAACCCCCAGCACATCTGCTGCCCAGTCCGGGAAGGTGCTCTGGGCGATATTGCCGACGCCAAGCTCCGGCAGCACATCCGAAATATAATCCAGGAACATCCGGTTTGGCGCAAAAATAATCATTTTCTCCGCTAATACCTGATCCTTGTATTGATACAGCAGGAACGCCAGCCGGTGCAGAGCGACCGTGGTTTTCCCACTGCCCGCCACGCCTTGGATAATGAGCGCGGTGTTCTTTGCCGCCCGGATAATCCTGTCCTGCTCCTCCTGAATCGTTGAGACGATGTCACGGAGCCGGTTGTCCTTGTTCTCACCCAGCCGGTAGACTAGAAATTCATCCGATACGGCCGGAGCGTCGCTGTCGCGATTATAGGTATCTGCTACCCGCTCCAGAATCTGCTTGCGGATCACTACGTTCCGCTTCAGGTACACCAGCCCTTCGATCAGCCCCTCCGGAGCTTCGTAGGAGGCTGGTTCCGTCCCGCCGGTAAACGAATAGAACAGGCTCGCTACCGGAGCACGCCAGTCGATCACCAGCGGACGGTCGCTTACCTGTTCCCGGTCTACACCGATTTTACCGATATAGAGCGCCTTGCGTTCATCCTCATCCTTGCCCTGAAAATCAAGCCGTCCGAAATAAGGCTCCTGCCGCAGCTTGGCAAGATCTTTGCGCCGCTGCTCTCTTGAGTCCTCCAGCACCTGCTCCGTATACTCATGCCCAGTGTATACCGGAATGCCCCGCAGTCTCTCAAGAACGGTGTCAATCTCCGTAAGCGCGCTGTTCAGCCTGTCTTCTTCCTCTTGATAGGCACTTTGAAAGTTGTCCTCCAATTTCAGTTACCTCCTAAAAGTCTATGGGCATACGCCTGCTCCCGGCAAGCGCACACCCTGATTTGCCCCGTGCAAGACTGGCTTCACTCACACAAAAAGGATATTCATCATATCACAACAGATTCTGGAATACCATCCCTTTTGAACCAAGCAGAAGCGGGGTCCGTTTCTGCTTGGAATAGACCTATCCCATCAAAGCATGCAGCACAAAGTTAGCCACAAACAAACCGGCGATGCCATACAGCGCGGGCGGAACCTCTTTGCCTTTGCCCATAGCCAGCTTCACAATCGGATAGGTGATGAAGCCAAAGGCCATGCCGTCCACGATACTATAGGTGAATGGAATCATCACCATAATCAGGAATGCGGGGAACAGCTCGGTCAAGTCGCTGAGATCCATCTCGCGTACGCTCTGCACCATCAGACCCCCGATGACAATCAGAATCGGCGCAATGGCGCTGTCCGGCACGTAGGCCAGCAGCGGAATGAAGAGGAACGTGGCACTGAACAGGAGGCCTGTGACCAGCGAGGTCAGGCCGGAGCGGCCGCCTGCAGCAATCCCTGCCGTAGATTCAGCAGCCGCAACCACAGGGCTGCTGCCGAACAGTCCGGCAGCGATATTAGCGATGGATAGCGCACGGAGGCTGCTTTTGAAGCGCTCCGGACGGCCTGCCATCAGCGTCTGGGACGAGATGAGGCCGATATTTTCAAACACAACAATCAGCAGCAGCAGGAATACAGCGATCCAGAAAACCAGGCTGATCCCCCGGCTCCAGTCCATTCCGGCAAACACATCACCATATCCAGCGAAAATATGCCCTGAATCTGCCTTTTCCGGTGCATGTGCCGCCCCCAGCAGGTAAGCCAGCCCCGTACCTGTCAGCATACTGATCAGCAGTCCGCCCCTTGTACCACGGATGAACAGCACCAGGGCAAGAATGAGAGTCACACAGGAGGTGATGACAGCCGGATCACTGAAATGGCCAATGGCGACAAAGGTCGTGCGGTGGGCAATGACGATGCCGCTTTTTTGCAGACCAATAAACGTCAGAAACAGCCCGATCCCGACCGTAATCGCATGCTGCAAATTATGGGGAATCGCATCGCTCAAAATCCGGTACAGCGAGGTAAATGCCACAATGGCGAACAGCACTCCTGTTACGACTACTACTGCGAGCGCTTCACGCCAGTCCAGCTTCATGGAATGCACCAGCGTATAGGTGAAAAAAGCATTGATGCCCATACCCGGCACTACAATAATCGGCGTTTTGCCGCCAAAAGCCATCAGGAGACAGCCTGCAACTGCCGTCAGCAGTGTTGCCACCATCCCTGCCCGCAGCGGCATCCCCGCATCATGCAGAATTGCCGCGTTGACCATCACAATATATACAGAAGCAAAATAGGACAGAATACCTGCCGAGAGTTCCCTTTTCCAGTTGTCGCCTGGCTCCAGGCCTACACTATTTCGCCAAACCTTCGATTTCATAAAAAAACCTCCACTAATCATTGAATCACGGGTAAGCCTCTGTTGCATTAATAAACCGCAAGTGGAAACGGCTTCGCCGTCCTTTTAAGGACGGTATCCGTTACAGCGAGAAATATAAGGATAATTTATAGCATGAAACATATAAATTCTTATATTTCAATAAAAGGGCGTAAACAGCCGGATGGCGGCTGTACGCCCTTTGTTCTACAAATCATTCATTCCCTAGTACCTTGCGGTCATCCTTCACAATCAGCGTTTCTTATACAGTGATGCCGCCTGCCTCCAGCAAGTCGCGTACGGTGACACTAACCATAATGAGACCAACGACCGGGGGCACAAACGAGTTGCTGGCCGGAGGTTGTTTGGCTTTGCGCCGGTCCGGCGCATTGGCGGGAACAATCTGTTCTGTAACATCCTCACGCGGCTTCACCGGTTCTTCCGTTGAGAACACAACCTTAACGCCTTTCTTGATACCTTCCTTGCGCAGCTTCTGGCGTACGACACGGGCAATCGGGTCCATGCTGGTCTTTGAAATGTCAGCCACCTGAAAACGGGTTGGATCCATTTTGTTGGCTGCGCCCATGCTTGAAATCATCGGAATTCCACGGGCCAGACATTCCTTGATGATATGAATCTTATAGATAATGGTATCCGAAGCATCGATTACAAAATCAGGATTATACTTAAACAGCTCCTCATACGTTTCCTCCGTATAGAACATGTTCAGCGCAATCGCTTCGCATTCCGGATTGATCAGCTTGATGCGCTCCACCATCAGATCCGTTTTGTTCTGGCCAACGGTTGTGGTCAGTGCATGGATCTGGCGGTTGATATTCGTGATATCTACCGTATCCTTGTCTATCAGGATAATCCGGCCGATTCCGGTGCGGGCTAGAGCTTCAACAGCCATAGCACCCACACCGCCGATCCCGAGCACAGCCACTGTGCTATTTTTCATGATCTCCAGACCTTCTGGTCCAATAGCCAGCTCCGTACGTGAGAACTGATGCAGCATAACGTACAGCCTCCTATCAAAGTTTTGTAAGCATAAGCTTACAGAACTTCAAAATGATTTATTTCTTTTCTTTGTCTGGCTTAGGAGCCAGTCTAATATGAAGCTGCTCCAATTGACTAGCGTCTACCGGTGCAGGTGCATCCATCAGCAGATCGGTTGCACTTGCTGTTTTTGGGAAAGCAATCGTTTCACGGAGATTGGTACGGCCTGCCAGCAGCATAATCAGACGGTCGAACCCAAACGCGATTCCGCCATGCGGAGGCGTGCCGTATTCGAAGGCATCCATCAGGTAACCGAATTTCTCATAGGCTACTTCTGTTGTGAAGCCAAGGGCATCGAACATTTTCTCCTGAACATCGCGCTTGTATATACGCTGCGAGCCGCCGCCGACTTCATAGCCGTTAAGTACAATATCATAGGCTTGCGCGCGGATAGCACCAGGATCTGTGTCGAACAAATGCAGGTCTTCGTCCATAGGACGGGTGAACGGGTGGTGTTCCGCTACATAACGCTTTTGGTCTTCATCATAGCCGAGAAGCGGGAATTCAGTTACCCAAGCAAATTTGAATACACTGTCATCGATCAAGCCAAGCTGGCGGCCGATCTTCAGGCGCAACGCCCCAAGAACATCTGCCACAACTTTCTTATTGTCAGCCGAGAAGAGCAGAAGGTCACCTTCTTCAGCGCCTGTGCGCTCCTTCACAGCAGCGATCTCTTCTTCCGTGAAAAATTTGACGATTGGGCCTTTGAACTCGCCGTCTTTTACTTGAATCCAAGCCAGGCCCTTCGCGCCGTAACGTGCAGCATAAGGTCCCAGGTCATCAATTTCCTTACGGGTCCAGGTGCCGCAGCCTTTGGCGTTGAGGCACTTCACTTCTCCGCCTTTTTCAATGACAGAGGCGAACACTTTCACACCGCTGGCGGCTACGATATCGTTCATTTCTACCAGTTCAAGACCAAAACGCAGGTCCGGCTTATCAGAGCCATATTTGCCCATAGCCTCGGCGTAGGTCAGGCGCTGGAATGGAGTGGAAACCTCCACACCAATTGTTTCTTTCAGGAGACGCTGCATCAGCGATTCCATCATGGACAGTAGTTCGTCCTGAGGCATAAATGAGGTCTCGATGTCGAACTGGGTGAATTCCGGCTGACGGTCCGCGCGAAGGTCCTCATCACGGAAGCAGCGGGCCATCTGGTAATAACGTTCAATACCGCCAACCATCAGCAGCTGCTTGTAGATTTGCGGCGACTGCGGAAGCGCGAAGAATTCACCGTCATGCACCCGGCTTGGTACCAGATAATCACGTGCGCCTTCCGGGGAGCTTTTGGTCAGTATTGGGGTTTCGATATCGATAAAACCTTCGCTGTCCAGGAAGTCGCGGAAGATTTTGGCCGCTTTGGAACGGAGCAGCATGGTCTTGTACATTTCCGGACGGCGCAGGTCGAGGTAACGGTATTTCATACGCAGGGACTCATCGACTTCCACTCCATCTTCAATGAAGAATGGTGGAGTCTTGGCTGCATTCAGTACTTCGATTTCTGTAATCTGTACTTCAATCTCGCCGGTAGGCAGATTGCGGTTAATGGTTTCTTCCTCTCTCTTCACAACTTTACCTGTAACGGACAGCACATATTCACTGCGAACCTTGTCAGCAGTCTGCAGCGCTTCACCGGAGTAGTCCGGGTTGAACACGATTTGCACAATTCCGCTGCGGTCGCGCAGGTCGATAAACAGCACGCCCCCCAGATCGCGGCGGGTCTGCACCCAGCCGTTCAGTGTTACCGTCTCGCCAATATGCCCTAATGTCAGCTGTCCACAGTTATGACTTCTACTCATAATTTATCCTACCCCTTTATGGTTAAAATACCTATTTGGTCTCATTAATTGCTGTGCATTCCTATCCATGTCAATCCTAAGTCAGTGATGCTGCCAGGTCTTCCAGCCTTACAGTCCGCTGTTCACCTGTTTCCATCGATTTCAGGGCTATGACGCCGCTGCTCAGCTCATCTTCGCCCAGAATCGCTGTATACCGTGCATTCATACGGTCTGCTGATTTCATCTGCGCCTTCATCTTGCGTCCAAGGTAATCCCGTTCCGCAGAGTACCCCAGGCTTCGCAACGTGAACAACTGCTTCGTAATCTCCATATCGGCTGATTCACCAAGTGCGACAAAATACACATCCAGCGGCTTGGCTGGCTCCAGCTCCACACCCTGATTCTCCAGAATCAGCAGAATCCGCTCCAGTCCGATTCCGAAGCCGATGCCCGGCTGATCCGGCCCTCCGATTTCTTCCACCAGACCGTTGTAACGGCCGCCGCCGCCAACAGTATCAATCGAGCCGATACCAGCCGCTTTATATTCAAACGCGGTATGCGTGTAATAATCGAGACCACGTACAAGACGGGGGTTAATACTGTATTCAACACCCATAACATCCAGATGTGCTTTGACCTGCTCAAAATGTGTGGTGCACTCCTCATCCAGACTATCGAGAATGGATGGTGCGCCGCCAAATTTATCCTGGTCCACCTTGCAGTCCAGCACGCGCAGCGGATTGCGCTCCATCCGGCGCTGACAGTCACTGCACAGGGTATCCCGCATTGGCCGCAGGAAGTTCAGGAGTTTCTCGCGGTAAGCCGCACGGCTGGGCGCATTCCCTACAGAATTCAGCTCCACCTTTACATCCTTCAGTCCCAGATCCTTGTAGAACTGATAGCCCATAGATACTACTTCCGCGTCAATAGCCGGGTCTACCGCTCCAAAGGCTTCAATACCAAACTGGTGGAACTGGCGGTATCTTCCTGCCTGCGGCCGTTCGTAACGAAACATAGGTCCGATATAGTACAGCTTGCTGACATCCGGTTCGCCATACAGCTTGTTCTGAACATAGGCACGCACTACACCGGCTGTTCCTTCCGGACGAAGCGCCAGATCGCGGTCTCCCTTATCCTTGAAGGTGTACATTTCACCTTCCACGATGTCTGTTGTTTCCCCCACGCCGCGTTCAAAGAGCCCTGTGTGCTCGAACATCGGTGTGCGGATCTCACGGTAATTGAACCGCCGGCAGAGATCTCTCGCCTTGCTCTCAACAACCTGCCATTTCTCCACTGCACCCGGAAGCACATCCTGCGTGCCCGTAGGCTTCTCAAATCTTTCCTTTGCCACAGCCAATCCCTCCTGAAAATAACAAAAAATCCCTCGTCTCTGTTTGTTACAAACAGGGACGAGGGATTATCATAACCAATAATTCACCCGTGGTACCACCCACATTCCGGATTCAGGATAACCATCCCTAAACCCGCTCTAAGCGGTTAACGCCCGCCTACGCGCTCCGGCTACTGACCTGCGGCAATCCTGTGATTACCTGCTTTCGCCGTGCGTTCTCGGGGAAGTCATTCATCCGTTCATCAACAGAATCCTTACAGCCAGCGCGTAAACAGTGTGTTAATCCTTCTAATGGACTACAGCTGATTCAGCGGGGATTCTTCTCTGGGGTTGTGGGTTACGGATTACTTGGTCCCGTCATCAAAACACTATAACATATCGTATATTGTTAGATTCTACTGAACCACTGCGCTAAAGTCAAGGCATGGAACAAAATACATCCTCTCTACATGCCTCTGGACACGCGGGTAAAAAAAATGACCTGCAGCCGATTGCTGCAGGTCCATCATCATATATTATAAAAAAGGGGGTCATGCCTCTATTATAAACACGCTATATTAAGGAATCATGAATGGAATATTACGGTTACATTACAGAAAAGAAAGCGTTCTATTGCCCGGGACATTCCCCAATTCTTGCCCACAAATCACTTTACACTACAACATTATTCTCTGTCTAGAGATATAGTACATATTTTGGGTATTAACCAATAAAAAACTCCGCAAGCCCTTCTCGAAGGGTTACGGAGCCTTTCAGATGTTCAGCATCCTTCTTTCCCTAATCAAGCTCTTGTCCGGAGACCGTTAGCCTGAACCTACATTAATCTTCAAAAATCTCCACAAAGGCATGTTTGCCGCGCAGAACCTCAACAACCTCATTATGCTTTTCTTCAGGTACCTTGAGGGCCATCACATAATGCAGATCGTCCAAATTACGGTCATCTGCATCCGATCCGCTGCGTACATCACCGGCACTACGTGCATCTGTGTTGTCGTCCAGATCATCGTCCACCCGGATGCCCGGTACGATGGCCGCTCCAGAAAGCGAACCTGTCGCGCCTGCAACCCCAAAAGCCCCCCCGGCCATGGATGAATTGTTGTAAGGCACCAGCGGCAGCAGAATATTACGGCTGCGGTGGTCTCCTTTGTCCAGAGGATCTGTTAATGGAGATACTTCTATGCCTTCCACACCGTAAGGGATCAAAGCTGTCTTCGCACCTTCCGCTTCACTTTCGGTTCTGAAATACGCCTGAATTCTTGTACTCATGGTCGTTCCCTCCTTATGAATGGTAAGATCACTGAATTCCTGGCACTGATCAGGATTTGCGGACCATTACAGATGGATGCAATAAGTTTCGTCTTCGTCTTCGTCTTTCTATTACCCGCATTGACAGGCTTTCTAACGACCCGGGTACAACTCCGGGATATTTACCTTCAAGAACGAAGCTGTGAACTGAAGATACACACAGGAAAAACCGCACTCCCTAATCCTCAGGTGCGCGGCAAAAGACTGCGGCTGTTTCCTTTTAACACCTGAGGTTCTCTATAATCATCGGAACCCTTGGCTGCCGCCATAGCTTCAGCACAGCAGCCTGCACTGCATGCAGGAATGCTGCTCCAGCTCCGCGACTTTTCTGATTGTCTCATGACCTGATTCCCCGCTATCTGCATATACTCGATCCCTTCTAGTTTATCCAGCTCAAGTAGGGTCTATCCGTACGAAAGAAGGGGGGGGCCCATGAAACCAGATTCCTTTACAAAAACAAAAAAAGTGCCTCACGCCAATTCCTTACGGAACTTCGTATGACACTTTGGATCATTCAATACCTATTGTTCTGTGGTTCATTTTGATACTAAGGATTAGCCACGGCTGTCGAGCAGAAGCGTTACCGGCCCCCAGTTGGTCAGCGACACATCCATCATAGCGCCGAAGACACCGGTCTCCACCTGCAGCCCTCCGGCTCTCAGCTCTTGATTAAAGTAATCATATAGCCGCTCTGCCTCGGCAGGCGCAGCTGCGGCCATAAAGTTCGGACGGCGGCCTTTGCGGCAGTCCCCATATAGCGTGAACTGGGACACGGATAATATAGCTCCTCCTGTATCGGTGACACTGAAGTTCATTTTACCGGCCTCATCCTCAAAAATGCGAAGTCCGGCTATTTTATCTGCCAAATACTTGGCGTCCTTCTCTGTATCCTCATGGGTAACGCCGACCAGCAGCATCAGGCCTTCACCAATGGCTCCGGTCACAGCACTGCCTACGCTCACCCTGGCTTCCTTGCAGCGCTGCACTACAACTCTCATTAGCCTTTCAGCTCCTTGCCCTATCCTGAAATAACGTTGTCCGAACAGAGGACGTTGTTATGGAAACCGCGAATTTGGCCAACCCAAATGGAGGGCCATCTATGAAACCTCATCGCCTGCAGTACCGCGAAAGAGCGGCATGGATGTCTACTGCATAATCCGGTTTACTGTGTATACATCCTTGACCCGCTTCACCTTATCGACCACAGACTGCAGATGATCGGTGTTGCGGATCAGAATCGTCATATGAATCATCGCCATTTTGTTCTTGTCGCTTCGTCCGGTGACAGCCGAGATATTCGTCTTGCTCTCGGACACGGCCTGCAGCACTTCATTGAGCAGTCCATTCCGGTCATGGCCGGTAATCTCAATATCCACGCTATAGTTGGCCTCCATGCTGCCTTCCCAATCCACTTCGATCACCCGTGCCGATTCTTCGCCATCCCCTTCGGCGGGAATATTCGGGCAGTCTTCACGATGGACGGAAACGCCGCGGCCGCGGGTCACATAGCCGATAATATCGTCGCCTGGTACCGGATTGCAGCATCGCGCAAAACGAACAAGCAGATTATCAATGCCTTTAACACGTACTCCGTTGGTCGGCTGATTGCGCTTCTCCCCACTTGATTTGATTTCTTTCATTTGGGAAGTTAGCTCCAGATGGCCGGCTGCTTCTTCCTGTTCCTTACGCAGCTTCTCTGTAAGCTTGGAAGCAATTTGGGCGGCGGTAATTCCGCCAAATCCCACTGCCGAGAGCATATCTTCTACATCATTGAACGCGAATTTCTTGGCCACTTCCGACAATTTGTCTTCCGTGAGCCAATCCGAAACTTCCACGTTCAGACGTTTCAGCTCACGCTCAATCGCTTCCCGGCCCTTTTCAACGTTCTCCTCGCGTTTCTCCTTCTTGAACCATTGCTTGATCTTGCTGCGGGCATGAGAGGATTGGGCAATCTTCAGCCAGTCACGGCTCGGGCCGTAAGAGTTCTTCGAGGTTAGAATCTCCACGATATCCCCGGTCTTCAGCTTATGGTCCAGCGGCACAATACGCCCGTTCACCTTGGAGCCGATCGTCCGGTTCCCCACCTCTGTATGAATCCGGAAGGCAAAGTCAAGCGGTACAGAACCTGCCGGGAGCTCTACAACCTCACCCTTAGGGGTAAACACAAATACGAGATCGGAGAAAAAGTCCATCTTGAGTGATTCTACAAACTCCTCGGCATCCTTCGCCTCATGCTGGAGCTCCAGAATCTCGCGGAAAAATGGCATACGGTTCTCCGGATTGACATTATTACCGCTGCCTTCTTTGTAAGCCCAGTGGGCCGCAATCCCGAACTCAGCCGTACGGTGCATCTCCCATGTGCGGATTTGCACTTCAGTCGGTTCTCCGCCCGGACCCACCACGGTGGTGTGCAGCGACTGGTACATGTTTGCTTTGGGCATGGCAATATAATCCTTGAAACGGCCAGGCATCGGCTTCCAAAGAGTATGAATAATGCCGAGTGTGGCATAACAATCCTTAATATTGTCGACGATAATGCGGATGGCAAGCAAATCATAAATTTCATTGAACTGCTTGTTCTTCGTACTCATCTTGTTATACACGCTGTAAATATGCTTCGGACGGCCCGAAAGATCGCCTTCGATGCCCATTTCGTCCAGTTTGGAACGGATACGGCCGATAACGCTATCGATGAACTGCTCCCGTTCTGCACGTTTCTTGTGGACCAGGTTAGCAATACGGTAATACTGCTGCGGGTTCAGATACCGGAGGGCAATATCCTCCATCTCCCATTTGATCGCAGAAATCCCCAGCCGGTCCGCAATGGGACAAAAAATCTCCAGCGTTTCATAAGAAATACGTCGCTGGCTTTCTTCCGACTGGTACTTAAGTGTACGCATATTGTGCAAACGGTCTGCCAGCTTGATCACAATGACCCGGATATCCTGAGCCATGGCGATGAACATCTTGCGGTAGTTCTCGTTCTGCTGCTCTTCCTTGGAGCGGAAACGAATTCGTTCCAGCTTGGTCAGTCCGTCTACCAGCATCGCGCAGGTATCGCCAAATTTCTCACGGATCTGCTCCAGGGAAACAGTCGTATCCTCTACAACATCATGCAACAGCGCTGCAATAATGGAAATAACATCCATTTGCATATTGACGACAATATCTGCGACCGCGAGCGGATGCAGAATGTATGGCTCCCCCGATTTCCGAACCTGCCCGTGATGAGCCTGATCGGCAAATTCATAAGCTTCCCGGATGCGGAGAAGATCTTTTTCTTTTATATAGGCGCCGGCCTTTTCGGTTAATTGCTCTATGCCCATTCTCGTCGTATCCGTTTCCTTTCTATAATAAAATGAACCCGCAAGCGCTCGCTGAATTTGCAGGTTCCATATGTTTCAAATCTGCGCTACCCGCAGTGTAAAGTTGTCTATAATTATGACGCTTGTGATGGATTACGTCAACACTTGCCATAGCATGGCATCCGGGTAATGAATGGTATCAAGAATAGACAATTTCGTGGCACTTGCAAAAATGTTGTTGTAAAAAGACGCCGTTCTATTTAATCTAGTAAAGGCGGTTTTTTGGAACCTCACATAAATTAGACATGAAAGAGAAGTGAATACCATTGCAACGCGAAATTCAAGTTAACCAAAAGCTCCCTTGGGGCCCGGGCTTTCTGCTGAGCCTTCAGCATTTGTTCGCCATGTTCGGCAGCACGGTGCTTGTCCCTAATCTGTTCGGGGTAGACCCCGGCATGATCCTGCTGATGAACGGTATTGGCACACTGCTGTACATCCTGATCTGCCGCGGCAAAATCCCAGCATACCTCGGATCAAGCTTTGCCTTCATCTCACCGGTGCTTAGCGTATTGGATAAACACCAGGCGGATCACCAGCATGGATATTCGCTTGCTCTGGGCGCTTTTATCGTTACAGGGGTTATTTTCATTCTAGTCGCATTGATCGTCCGCTATGCCGGAACCCGCTGGATTGATGTGGTATTTCCTCCGGCGGTTATGGGCGCTATCGTAGCAACCATCGGACTGGAACTAGTACCCGTAGCGGCGCGCATGGCTGGACTGATTGCCCCTGAAGGCGTGAGTGTGACCGACTGGACCCCTGATACCAAAGCTATAACCCTTTCCATGGTAACTCTGGGCGTAACTGTAATTGGAGCAGTGCTATTCCGCGGCTTCCCCAAAATCATTCATATCCTCATCGGTATCGTAACCGGTTATGTTCTGGCCTATATTATGCAAGTGGTGAATACAGACGCGATCTCAAAAGCGCATTTCTTTTCCCACCCCACCATTATTACCCCTTCCTTTGACTGGCAGGTTATCCTGACCATTATTCCAGTTTCCCTTGTAGTCATTGTGGAGCACATTGGCCACTTACTCGTTACCAGCAACATTGTCGGCAAAGACCTGACCAAAGATCCCGGGCTGGACCGTTCACTGATGGGCAACGGGATTTCCACTATTTTTTCCGGATTCTTCGGTTCTACCCCAAATACGACTTATGGTGAAAATATCGGCGTTATGGCGCTGACCAAAGTATATTCGGTCTATGTGATCGGCGGCGCAGCAGTAATTGCAATTCTGCTCTCGTTCTCCGGAACATTCTCCTCTATTATTGCCAATATCCCGCAGCCTGTTATGGGTGGCGTCTCACTGCTGCTGTTCGGTGTCATCGCGGCTTCCGGTCTGCGCATCTTTGTCGAGCAAAAGGTTGATTTCTCTAAAGCAACCAACATGATTCTGGCTACTTTGGTCCTTGTGGTCGGCATTAGTGGTATTTCACTTACTATTGGCGGTGTAGTGCTTAAAGGTATGGCGCTAGCAACCATTGTCGGCATGGTTCTGTCCCTGCTATTCAAATTAATTGAAGTACTCGGCTTATCCAATGAACAGAGCAGTGACAAAACAGCACATTAACAATAATTAATACGATAAATATACTCTATAAAAAAGGGGCTGTCTCAAAAGCCGTGAAATGGATACTTGAGACGGCCCCGCTGTTTTTGAGTTGGATGGACTTGCGCACTTGGTGCGGACGCTCCGCGAACGGACCGTTGCTACAATCGCTGTGCTCTCCAGATTTTATTTATTTCCCGTAGCGGTAAAAATCCGGAGAGCAAGGCGACCGCTACCGCTTTTCCGCAATCAGTCCGTCCTCTCCGCTGTTTAAGCGGGGGAACGTTCCTACAATTCTTTCAAAAATCACAAAAAGAAATCGCCCTTTGGTAAAATGGAAGTGTCGAGCAACCATTTCAAAAAAGGAGCGATTTCTTTGTACATTC